>JBFLXJ010000027.1 GCA_040757085.1 Bacillota bacterium
CATTCCCACCGCATTTGTCAACCATATGCCCTTCCTTTTCGTGGCTACAAACTTCAAACAGAAATAACGCGGAAACCCGCGCCGCACCTGAACCTAAGCCCTGTTCAGGGCCGGGAGCTTGCGTCTAACCCCAGTACCGCCAGGAAAACCACCGCTCCCACCCACGCCGCCGTCATTTGCTCCCCCCTCCGTCGACCCAGGCGGGGACGGTCAACCCCTCCCGCAGCACCCTTTCCGCCTGCTCCCGCCCGAACACCGCCCCGTCCATCCTGTGAAACGTCCCGGCACGGCCGTCCTCGCCCACGTACCGGTATACCGGGCGCAAGGGAGGCCCTTCCCTGCAGACCAGGCTAACTTCCAACACTCGCCTCCGGCCGTCGTGAAAACGTGCCTGTTGTACGATCACGTCCAGGGCGTTGCGGATCTGCCGCCTCACGGCCGGCAGAGGAAGATGAGCATCGGCCGTCAGAACCATGTTTTCCAGCCTGACCAGGGCCTCGGCACTGGAGTTGGCATGCAACGTGCAGGCGGAACCGGGGTGACCCGTGTTCATGGCCTGGAGCATGTCCAGAGCCTCCCCGCCCCGGCATTCCCCCACCACGATGCGATCAGGGCGCATGCGCAGGGCATTGCGGAGCAACTGCCGCATGGTGACTTCGCCCTTGCCCTCGGCGTTGGGAGGGCGACACTCAAGACGCACCACGTGAGGAAGATCGATGCGCAGTTCGGCCGAGTCCTCAATGGTAATGATGCGCTCTCCCGCGGGGAGGGACGAGGCCAGCGCGTTGAGGGTGGTGGTCTTACCTGAGGCTGCCCCACCGTTGATCAGCACGTTGAGCCGCCCGCGCAAGCACAGGGCCAGGAACTCAGCCATCTCCGGACTCATGGTGCCGAGGCGAACGAGATCATCCAGCGACAGAGGGCGCCCCGGAAACTTGCGCACCGTGAGGACAGGCCCGACCAGGCTCAGGGGCGGGATGATGACGTTGATGCGGGAACCGTCGGGTAACCTTCCGTCCGCGTAGGGCGAGGACAGATCCACGCGCCGGCCCAACGGTGCCACCATGCGGGTGATGAGGTGCATGAGGTCGTCCTCGTCCCGGAAGGTGATCGAGGTGGATTCCAGCCTTCCATGCCTTTCCACGAATACCTGCCCGGGCCCGTTCACCATCACCTCGGTCACGTCCGGGTCAGCCATCAACGGCTCCAGCGGCCCGTACCCCACCATGGCCGAGGTAAGTTCATCCGCAAGCGCTTCCCGGCTCAGGCGGGCGTGTCCCACGTTGTCCCGCACCAGCGTCTGCAGGACCACCGACCGTAGCTTCTCGCGCCGCTGGCGGTCCCGTCGCGCCTCGCTGAGCAACTGGCCGTGCTCCTCCAGCAAACGGGGCTGCAACATCCGCAAGAGCTCGTCCAGCGTGGGCGACGCCTGCCCATCCGCCCCGGGGTGAGCGGCCGGCGGAGGAACCGCAGCGAGACGCCTCAGCAATCCTCCCATGGCGCTCCCCCTTAAGATCTGCGCAGCCGCGGTGAAACCCTCCGGCCGAACCACCCACGCCGGCTGCACTCGCCGTGCTGCATGGAATCATCGCCCACGGGGTACATCCTCTGGGCCAGATCCAGGAGGGCTGTCGCCAGAGGCCCGGTTTGGCGAAGCACATACGGGGTACCCTCCATGACGGCTCTGGCTGCTCCGGGGTCGTCCGGAAGCAGCGCGGCCGGGGCGATCCCCAGAAAGGCCTGAATGTCGCGGACATCGGGGCAACCTTCCCGGTACCGGTTAACCACCAGTCCCACCGTGCTGCGGTGTATGCCCAGCCGGGGGACGAGGTCCAGGAAGACCCGGGCCTGGTACAGACAGGCGGGGTCCTGCACCACTAGCAAGAGGATGCGGGTAGCTCCCTCGAGGGCCTGACACAGGGCCTCGTCGCAGGGGCTCGGTGCGGTATCGATCACCACCACCGGGAAACTCCCCCTGGCACTGGCCAGAATATTGCGAAGGTGATCCTGCCCTATGAACTCGGCCAGTTCCGGCCGCAAAGGACCCTTCAGCACGTACAGCCCTGACCCGGTGTGTCTCACCAGGTGCTCCCGCAGCACCTCCGGGCTGATGTCCCGCCCGGAGTTGACCAGTTCCAGGATACCCGGCCCCCCCTGCAGGTTCAGGTGGATACTGGCGTCGGCGGAGGGGAGATCCCAGTCCAGCAACAGCACCTCCGCCCCACGTGAAGAGAGAGCCGCACCCAGGTTAACGGCCACGAAGGTCTTCCCCACGCCTCCTTTGGGACTGCACACCGTGACCACCTGGGGCGCGGGAAAGCCCTCCCACCCCCAGGGACGCGGTGCCGCAAACGCCCCCTCTCCACCCGTGCCCGCTGGGACAGGAGAAACACCCGCAGGCCCGCGGGAGGGCTCCCGCCGGTCGGTGACCACCCCGTGAGGCGCCCCCGACCGGGCGGGCGGAAACGATGGGGTGGGCGGCGCCGGCGTGGCAGGCGATTGGGTCGGCGTCTGCCTGCACCCGTTACCGCCCCCGCCCGCCAGTATCTGGCGGACGGTCTCTACCAGGCGGCGGTAGTCAGGGGGAGAGGGGAACAAGTACCAACCGGCGGGGAGCGGACCCGCGTCCCGCCCATCAGGCCCGGATACCATCACCACAGGCAGGTCGGGAAACAACCAGGCGAGGTTGCTGACCAGGGCCGCCAGGTCCCAGATCCCTTCCAGATCGGTGGTAAGCACCAGGACGCCCGGATGGCAGCGATCTATGGTCCCGAATAGCAACTCCGCCTGGGTCACTTCGGCCGCCGGCGCTATGCCGCTGCGCTTCAGCGCGAGGGACAGCAGGGAATCTCGTCCTGCCAGCACGACCCCGTTCCCACTCACGGACATGTGGCGCCCCCCTCATCTCACTTGCCTGCCGCTCGCTCCTCGGGACCCGACCGCCCGCCATGCTACGCCCCCGTGCCTGCGCGGTAGGCGGCCTCTCAGGGGGGCTGCGGAGCACCCGTCCCGCCGGGCCCCGCGTCGCCCGCCACCCCACTGGTCGGAGGCAGGTAGAGGTTTTCCCATCCCACCCCGGACGTCAGTACCGGCTGCGGCTCGAGCGGACACAACATCAGGTACAACGAGCCATGTTCGAGGGCGAACGCCAGCCTTTCCGCCTCCGCCGCGCTGACGGCCACCACCACCCCCATGGGAAGCTCCCTTCCCTGCGGCCAGGGCTGCCCGCGCTCATCCCGCACCGCCAGCACCCTTAGTCCCTGCGCGAGCACGCGGGCGATGGCAGGCTGCCCCGGGTCATCGCTCACGAAAAGCACGTCCACCAGACGGCCCGAGGTAATCGTGCCTCCGCCGGCCCGCTCGGCGGGAACGGGCAGCAACATAGCCCGCAGATGGGGCAGCAAATCGCAACCCACCCCTGCTTCCGCGGGTGACAGCGTGCGCACCCGGAGCACCTGCTCGCCCGCCACCAGCTCCACCTTTGTCACCCGTCCCACTCCGTCGCTCAAACACGTGAGCGCCTGGGGGTGAACGCCATCCCCCGGCAGCATCGCGACCCGCAGGTCACCCGGTTCCAAAACTTTCCCCGCCCGCACAGGTCGAGCCGCCACCACCACCGGATATCTCTCGCCCAAACTGTCCAGATAAAGATACACCGTCACTCCGGCCACCACCGCCAGAACGAGGCTGCCTGCCATCCGCCACCTGGCCCGCAAAGCGCCACCCCCCGTCAAGCGCCGCACCCTTCTTCCCCGCCGTACTGCTGCTCGCACGTCTTTCCCCCGACAGCCCACACCCCGGCATCACCATTGAGTCCCGTCGGGACAGAGCCCGAGAAAGCGGGGAGGCGGACAGACGCCGGCGGCTCCCGGATCGACGCCTGCCCCTCCGCGTACGGCCATGCACTCCTTCACCTCCCCACCGGCACCAGCGGCCGCCACCCCCGGGGCATTCCGCCTCCCCCATTTCGACCGCATCCTACCAGGTTTGCCAAGTCTTGTCAAGCCCCCCGAAATGTGTCAATATAGGGGGGCCGGCGGCGCCCAACCTGGGAGGTGACTAACGTGGAGATGAGGACTCCAACGGCCGGGGCGGCCCCGGTCGCCAGCCTGCGCGGGCGGCCAACCACTCTCGTCTTGGGGATGCTGGTCGTCGCTGCAGCCGGGCTCCTCGCGCCCTGCCGGGCGGTGGCAAAAGATCCGTGGTACGAGGACGTCTCCTCGCGCTTCTGGGCATACCGCGACATCCGCGTCATGTGGGAGGAAGAATGTACCGACGGCTGGGCGTTCACCCGCTGGCGGTGGGCCCCGTGGAGAGACTGGGAAGAGACGGTGGCGCGCTTTTACCCCAACGATCCGATCACCCGCGCTCAGTACGCCATGGTCATGGCCAAGACTTTGCGGCTGCATCCCCAAGATGACCGCCAGCCCACCTTCACCGACGTCCCCCGGGACTTCACCCTCTACGGCGACAAGCCCGGCTACGGCTACATCGAGGCCCTGGCAGCGCAGGGGTGGATCGTGGGGTCGGGAGACGGACGATTTCGCCCCCACGACTTCATCGAGCGTCAGCATGCGGTCGCGGTCCTGGTGAGGGCGCTGGGCCTAAGTTCGTTCGCGCAACTCATCGCGCCCGAAGCGGGTCGCTGCCTGGACCGATTCCCCGACGGGTACCAGGTCGACCCCATGCTGGCCCCCCAGATGGCACTGGCGATCCGGCTGGGGATCATCATCGGGCACGACGACGGACGCCTGCGCCCCCGCGACAATCTTTGGCGCTGTCAGGCGGTGGCGATCCTGGCGCGATCCGCCCTCATCGACGCCACGGCAAACCCGCCCCACCTCAGCCCCGACGGAGACGGGGTGGAAGACACGACCAGCTTCACGTTCCGTACCCTGAAAAACCGCTCGACCCGCAGCTGGAGCCTGGCCATTGGGAACGTCGAGGGAGAGTGGTACCGCTCCTTTTATCCCGAAGGCCACCCGGGCGAGCCCCCGCCGTCTCTGGTGTGGGACGGGCGTGACGACCGGGAACGGAGCCTACCGGACGGAACCTACTTCTACCGGGCCTGGATCACCGACTCCCGCGGAGAACGGTTCCGTTCCGCCCTCAAACCCCTCACCCTGGAGCGCCGGCGCCTGTGGGGTAATCTGTACCCCTCGGAGGTCAACCCGGGGCAGAACCTCACCGTGCAAGCCTCTACCACCGGAGGGGCCCAGCGGGTCGTCGCCCACAGCGACGGCGTCACGTTTGAACTTACCCCCTCTTCGCCTCCCCTTCCCACGGGAAGCAACACCTGGAGCGCGGCCCTCACTGCTCCCGGCCACGCGGAAGAGGGGACCAGGCAGGTAAGGCTGGTGGCATCCTTTCCCGGCACCACCAGGACTCTCAACTTCTACTACTACCTGCGTGATTCCATCACCCTCACGGGAACCCTCGATCCGAACCCTGCCCGCGCCGGTGGCCCAATTCGCATCGCGGCATTCACCAGCACCAACGCGTCCTCGGTGAAGGCGGAACTGCCCTGGGGGGAACCCCTCACCCTCCAACCCAGCCAGCCGGGCAGGTGGCAGGGATCCTTCCGCACCCGCCCCGACACCCCCGAAGGCACCTACACGGTGATGCTGGAGGCGCAGGCGGGAACAAGACGCAAGCGACACCCCCTCCAACTCGTCATCGAGGGTTCCACCCTGCAGGACCTGGCCATCATTCTCAGCGACTGACGCCGGGGACGGCTCCCACGCTCGCCTCCACATCTTCCGCCAGGGCCATCTCGATCCGGTCACCCACCACGGTACCGGTCCGCGCCACCGTACCCGCGGGGAGCTCGAGCACGTAATAGCTGCCTTTCACCCAGGGCCCGCAACGGTTCGGTGGCATCGTGGTGGCGACCCGGATCACCCGTCGCTCCTGGGTAATGTAGACCACATCGATGGGAAACCTCATGCCAAAGGTGTGTACGGCACGGCAGGGTGCCATAAGCAACCCCTGTCCCGGAAGGAGCGCACGCTTGCCCAGCAAGCCCCGCAAGCGGACCCAAAAGCTTTCCCCCGCCAGCGCGTTCTCCGCGAGCACAGCCCCCCGGGTAGCGTTCGTGACCCACACCATCTTCACCGCTGGAACAGCACCCCCATGATGCGCAACACAGCCGGCCCCAGTATGATCACGAGCAGCGAGGGGAAAATGCAAAACACCAGCGGGAACACCAGCTTCACCGGTGCCTGCATCGCCTGCTCCTCCGCTCTCTGCTTCTGGCGCCTGCGCATCTCCTCCGATTGAACACGCAAGGCCCGGGCCAGACCGGTGCCCAGTTGCTCGGCCTGTATAATGGCCGCCGCAAATGCCTTCAGTTCGGGGAGACCCACCCGGCTTGCCAGGTGCTCGAGCGCGTCTGCCCTGGTAGCTCCCAGATTGACTTCCCGCAGGTAAACCTGCAATTCCTCGCTCAAGGGACCCGGCACCTTGGCGGCCACCTTTTGCAGCGCCCCATCAAACCCCACCCCGGCCTCGACCGAAACGCAGAGCAGGTCGATGGCGTCCGGAAGCCTCTTCCTGATGGCCGCCCGGCGCCTGGAAATCACCCGCGACAGGACGAGGTCGGGCATACAGTATCCCACGACGGGCCATGCCAGCAGCGACAGGATGCGGCTTCCTCCTGACCCCGCCCCCGCCCACACAAACGCGAAGGCCAGGCCTCCCACTCCCCCCAAGAGCTTCGCCGCGAGCAAACTGTCGGCAGGGAAAGGACGCCCCGCCTGCTCCGCCTTCTCCTGTAACGTCCTGCGCACGCGAGCCGGCGTCCAGCGCACTGCTACCTGCTCCAGGTCGCGCAGGAGGGGTGCCAGCGCCCGTTCCCGCAAAGGAGCTCGGGCCTGGTGCACAGGTTTCTTTGCCCGGCTGATCCATTGCAGGCGCTTGGCCATCAACGCCTCTTCCTCTGTGGGGGCAAGGGCGGCGTACGTCACCGCCCATCCCGCGAGAAAACTGAGTACCAGCAGGCCCAGGCGCAGGTATCCTTCCATCGCGCCGTCCACCTCACATGTCCACGCTTACCAACTTGCGGATGATGAGGAAGCCAACCACGGACAGCACACCGCAGACCGCCAGCATGAACTGCCCCGGGGCGCTGTTAATCATCACGTCGAGGTACTCGGGGTTGAGCCACCGTATCATCACCCCCAACGCGAGGGGCAAAGAGCCAATGATGATGCCGGACAGCCGCCCCTGAGCGGTGAGCGTTCGGATCTCCCCGCGGAGGCGCATCCGTTCCCGGATGGTCTGGCTCACCCGCTCGATCACCTGGGCCAGGTTGCCACCTGCCTCTCTCTGCACCATCACGGCGGCGACGACCAGGTCGAGGTCGGAACTGCCCACCCGCGCTGCCAGGCGGCGGAGGGCGTCTTCAAGGGGGACGTTCACCCGCGTTTCCTGCACCACCCGGGACAACTCCGGGCCCAGGGGGGCTGTGATCTGCTGGCCCACCGCATCGACCGCCTGCAGGAAGGATTGGCCGGCGCGCAATGCCCCCGCGATCATCACCAGGGCATCGGGGAGCTGGCGCTCAAAGGATGCCACCCGCCTCTGCAAACGCAGCCTGAGCCACGCCGCCGGAAGAGCCGCCCCTCCCGCGGCACCGCACAAAGCCACGATAGGATCGCGCCAGAACAGGCCCAGCGCGGCACCCATGAGCACGGCGATCAGGGTCAGAACGCAGAACTCGGCCGGCGCAAGGTCGATGCCCGCCCGCAGCAGGGCGCTCTCCAGGCCCTTTGGCGAGACGCGCCCAGCGGCGCCCCGGCCCAGTCGGGCAGCTGCCCTACCCACTACCGCGAACACACGGTGCTTGATTCCCACGCGCCCGCCCGAGGTGCGACCTGCCGGGGCCGCCTCTTCCCGCCGGCGGGCCCTCTCCCACCCCGTCCGCGGGGTGGCGCCGTGCGGCCAGATGGCCCACAGGGTTGCAAGAGCAGCAGTCATGAATACGCAGACGAGCAGATGGAAGATCGTCACCTCACATCCCTCCCGTCGGGATCGAACAATCCCGGTGGGAGTTCCACCCCGCTGGCGCTCAGCCGGTCCCAGAACCGGGGCACCATACCGGTGGGCCGGTGAACCGCCTGCAGCTTCCCATCAGGGCCCACTCCGGTTATGTCCAGCCGGAATATGTCCTGGAGTACGATCACATCCCCTTCCATCCCCTGCACCTCTGTCACGTGGGTGATCCGGCGGGTACCGTCTTTGAGGCGCGCCTGGTGGATGATCAGATCCAGGGCTGCCGCTATCTGCTCCCGCACCGCCCGCAAGGGCAGGTCCATCCCGGCCATGAGCACCATGGTCTCCAGTCGCGAGAGCAGGTCCCGGGGCGAATTGGCGTGTACGGTGGTCATGGAGCCGTCGTGACCGGTATTCATGGCCTGGAGCATGTCCAGCGCCTCCCCGGTGCGGACCTCCCCCACTACGATGCGGTCCGGCCTCATGCGCAGGGCATTGCGCACCAGTTGCCGGATGGTGATCTCCCCCGCACCTTCCAGGTTGGGCGGCCGCGCCTCCAGCGAGACCACATGCTCCTGCTGCAGCTTCAACTCGGCCGCGTCCTCGATGGTGATGATGCGTTCGTGCCGGGGGATGAAGGATGAAAGGACGTTGAGCGTGGTGGTTTTTCCGCTCCCGGTCCCCCCGGACACCACGATGTTCAGGCGTGCCAGGACCGCCGCGCGCAGGAACTGACATATGCGATCGTCCATGGTGGCCAACCGCACCAGATCGGACGCGGTCAAAGGTTCCCGGCTGAACTTGCGTATGGTCAGGGTGGGGCCGGTTACGGCCACCGGCGGTATGATGGCGTTGACCCGGGACCCATCCGGCAGGCGGGCATCCACCATGGGGGAAGCCTCATCAATGCGCCGACCCAGGGGAGCCACGATGCGCTCGATGAGGTCCAGCACTTCCTTCGGTCCGGAGAAACGGACGGAAGTAGGCTCGATGCGCCCGTTCCTTTCGATGTACACCTGGTGCGGCCCGTTCACCATGACCTCCGTCACCGTAGGGTCATCGAGGAACGCCTGAATGGGCCCGTATCCTACTATACTGGCGGCGATCACATCAGCGAGGCCGTCCTGCTCGAGGGGCGGCACCCCTTCTTCGCCCAGTACCTCCAGGATTACCTCTCGCACCTCCGGGCCAGGCGCGGCTTGCTCCTTGCGGGCCGCCAGGCGCTCCAGCAATCTGGCCTGGGCCTTGGCCCTGAGAGCGGCCACCGCCGCCTGCTGTTGTTCTCCCGCCGGGGGTGGGGCACAACGTTGCTTGGGGGCCTCCTGCTCGCTTCCCTGACCTGGCTGGAACGAGGCCCCGCGAGGAATGTATTTCTGGACCGGCGAGGGATCGCCCCTCTCGACCACACGGCGATAAAGGCTCATAGTCCGCCTCCCAACCACCTGACCCATTCTCCCGGCCCCCGCCCCACCGAGAGCAGTCGCTGGTAGACAGAGGGACGGCGCTCCGCGGCTTGCCCGGGCGCAAGCGCCCCCCTGCGCTGTCGTTCACCGGCCGGCCTCCGGGTAGAGGCTTCAGCCGGGCTCTCCGCCACCGTGCCTGCCTGCCCATAAACCGGCCCTGCCAGGCTCTCTCCCATCGTGACCAGGGCACGGGCTGCCTCGCTACGGCCCCTCTTGAGCACGAAGGGTTGGCCCCGGTCCGCAGCCGCTGCTATCGTGGGCTCGTCCGCAGGGATAACGTACGAGACGGGATGATCCAGACCGCGAGATATCTGTTCCAGCTTGATGGACCGCTGGGGATCGTAGCGGTTCAGCACCAGCCGTACCTTTTCGGCGGGGTATCCCAGCTTACCCAACAGGACGTCCAGCAATCGCCCCGTGCGGTACAGCGCAGGGATCTCGGCGGTGGTGACCAGCATGATGACCTGGGCAGAATCGAGGGCCATCAGCGTAGCCTCGCGAAAGGTGCTCTCTGTGTCCACAACCAGGTAGTCACAAAGCCGGCGCAGACGTGAGATTACCTCCGAAACGTAGGGCCGGCCCGGTTCCTTGCGGGCCTCTCCGTCCACCTCCGCCGCCAGGTGTGGTTCCGGTGGCGCCGCCAGCAGGCCGGGAAGACCCGACGAACCCGGCGTGACAGCTTTCCAGACCACGTCCTCTGTGATCTCTCCCTCGCGGCGGCAGAGGTCCACGATGCTGGTGCGCGGCTCCACGCCCATCAGGACGGCCGCCACTCCAAACTCCAGATCCAGGTCCATCAGAACCGTCTTGCGTCCGCGCAAAGCCAGCCAGGACGCCAGGTTGACGGCCAGGGTGGTCTTCCCCACCCCTCCTGAACCGAAGAACACCACGGTGAGGGCTCCCGATGCGGGGAGCGGAGTGGCAGGGAGATCGCCGATGCCTTCCCCGGCAGCCCTGATGGCGGTGAGCAACTCCTCCGCACTGAAAGGCTTAACCAGATAATCTCTTGCCCCTGCCCGCATGGCCCTGCGGAAGTCATCGGGAGTTGACTCCACGGATACCACGACCACGGCGGTGGCAACCTGGCCGCGTACGGCCTCCGCCACCTCTGCACCATCCATGCCGGGAAGACGCAGGTCCACCACCATCACGTCAGGCCGCAGGGTCACGGCCATGGCAACGGCTTTCGGTCCGTCCTCGGCCTCCCCCACTACCTCCACTTCCCCCGAACCCGCCAGCATGGCCCTCAGGGCACTCCGCCAGACAGCAGAATCCTCCGCAATCAGGACCCGGATCCTGTCTTTTTCCACGATCTCACTCCCTCACGGGCCAACCCACAACAAAACCAGCATCTCGCTGTTGCCCCGGATGACCTGCTCGGAACGGAGGACTGCCGGTAGAGCGAGACGCGAGAACCCCTCAGGAGCCGTCAGACACTGAGGGCCGAGAAGGCCGTACACGATCAGGCAATTCCCGGCGCCCAGCGAAATGTTGGCGGTCAGGCGCTCCGCGCCGGGCCGGACTTCCTCGATCGGGTAGGCCACACCGGACCCGTCGCCGGCTACCTCAGCCCTTTCCTTGGGGATATCCAGGTATCGCAACTGGGCTACGCCGGTTAGACTCCGGCTCCGGTTGTCAGCGCCTGCCACCAGCACCTCAAGCGAAAAACCGTAGTTGAGCCATGACAGGCTCCCGCGGCCCGTAACCGGCACACTGGACTCCAGCTCCCATCGCACCGGGGCACCGGACCCGCCCACCAGATCGCGCCGGGCAACCACACGAGCCTTCCCCGTACTTACAAGAGAATCCAGTGCACGGAGGAAAGCTGCGTCTCTCTCGCCCATCCCCGGCGGCCATCGCGGCCCCAGCCCGAGAGTGGTAAGGAGGGGCGACGGCACCTCGAACACAGCCGCCGTCCCGCGGAAGGGGGGCCCGGCGGAAGGCCGGAGCCGGGCAGTCCCACCTGCAGCAAAGGAGGATGTGGTGAGCTCGATCTCGCCTCGGGTCCACTCCCCTGCCACCGGGCGCAGGGCCAGGCGGATGCGCCCGGTCTCTTCCGCCAGGGTGAGAGCGATGGCCTGCTCCGGCGTGACTGCCAGGGTCACCGAACGCAGCTCCCCGGCGTCTCTGCCCCCGGCAGCCACCTCGGTCGCCTTGCCCACTGCCAGGACCTGCACATCTTCCAGAAGCAGGCGAGTCTTTTCCGCCCCGGCCACCTCCTGCGAGAATGTGGCGATGACGTCGACCCGGTCACCCGGCTGGAGCAACCCCGCAACCGCCTTCACTTCGTCGGCGGCCACCGTCACCGCCCGGTACCCGGGAGGGACGTGCGTGCCCAGGCCGGCCCCGCCACCCGGAAGCACCAGCTTGCTCCGGAACACCAGTTCACCCGGCACCAAGGGAACCCGGGTCACCTTCCCCACCACCTGGCTCAGGTCGCTCATTGTCTCCGGTCCGGTGAGAGCGGGGGGTACTGCCTTCAAGACCAGGTCGGACGCCGCCAGGGTGGTCCCCGCCGCCACCGCCCGGGCTGCTGCGACCACCTGGACCTCTTCCGGAGGCTCCGGGGCCACCCTTTGTACCAGGGCGTATGTCCCCGACACGGCAACCAGCCCCACAAGTACGGGAAGCAGAACGAGCTTCAGTACCTGCCTGCGCGTCATGCCCGACCCCCCACAACCTCAGCGGATCAGCCTAACCCCCAGGGCGTGCCACGGACGTGCCCGGTCCCAATCCCCCAGATCCCCCGCGGTAGCCCGGCGTACGAAGCGCCCGATGACGCACGAGTCCGATCCCGTCCCGGAGCAGTCCTCAAGGTAAAACCAGGCGAAGCCTACCACGGGGACGTCGTCCCTACCCTGCACGCCCGAGAAATCCACCACGGGTACCAGAAGCAGGCGCGGAGACTCCGGAGCAAAATTTTCGAATGTTTCTCCGGGACGTGCCCTGGCCAGACGGGCCTGAATGGCCCGGCGGGTCGGGCCGGACATGTCGCCCGGCTCCGTCCGGAGCCGGTCACCGACGCGAACTACCTGGTCCCAGCCTTGGGCCAGTCTTTTTTCGTAGTTGTATGCCCCCTGCCCGCCCAGAGCCAGGGCATGGAAATTCCCGCGCTCCCCTTCACCCCCGGCCAGTTTCAGCGCGTACCTTTCCCCCACCGTAAAATCCCCATCGCCCACCCCCAGGGGCACGATCCCCCGCGTCCCGGCCAGGGGTGCCACTGCAGCCTCCGCCCAGGTAGCAACAGGCAGGTGAGCCACACCCCATATCCCCGCGAAGGTGGTGCCGGGGTCTGTGGCGGCACTGACCCGGACCACGCTCGGCGGTTCGCCCGGTGCGGCCACCTGGCCGCGTACCTCCCTGGCGGTCATGACTTCCACCTGCACCTGGTCCGGGGTGAGCCCGTGGCGGCAAGCGTACTCCAGCGCCACCTGCTGGGCTCTTTCGGGGTTATCGGGAAGTTCCACCACACCGGCCAGGGCCGCCGCGTCGACTGCGTCCTGCAACTCCATGCGGGCCAGATAACCCCGCCCCGCATCCAGGGCCAGCGCAGCCACCCCCATGAGGCTGGCGCCCACCAACGCGACCATGACCAGCACATATCCCCGCTCCCCGTGCACGTCTCTTCACCGCCCTCACAACCGGAGCGGGCCTCTTCTCCCGATGATCGGCTGGTATTCACTCGATACGCATGCAGACCCGCCTCTCTACCAGAAACAGGTGGCCCAGAAGGGGCTCGAAAAGGCCTACAACGGGACGGTAGGCAAACCGGACCGTCACCTCAAGGAGTCCTCCTGTGAACCTGGAGGAGGCGGGGGGAGTTATCAGCACCTCCAGCCGACTCGGGTCAAGCCCGGGGCAGGAAGCTATCACACGGTCCACGATGGCCTCATCGCCGGCTCCCGTGGCGCCGACGCGGGCTCCCTCCCGAGCAGCGTGTTCCACCGTGAGATATACGCTGAGGAGCATGCCGAACTCCAAGATACCCAGCAGGAGCACGACCAGGACGGGCAGGGCCAGGGCCAGCTCCACCAGAGCCTGTCCCTTCTCCCCCCAGGCCAAATCATTCTCTCGCCGAGGTCGCCTGTTCACCGGGGGCTACCTCCCTGGTCCACATGGCACTGTCTGCCGTCGGCCCCTGCATCGCGGCACGCCATCCTGCCCACGGCGCCTTCACGACCGCAGCTGAAGAAAACGGGTCCCACCTTCCGGCGGGACCCGATGGGCAGCGGGATTCACTAGGGTCCTGGCAAGGCAAGCTTCTCCTTGATGCCAGTGAAAAGATCGCTCAGCCTGACGCCCAGCGCACCCAGTGCGACGATCACACCCACCGCGATGAGGGCGATGATGAGGCCATACTCCACCAGCGACTGTCCCTTCTCGTCTGCGTAACGCGCCCGCAACCACGAGACCAGGTAGTTCAGCATTGGTCAACCCTCCCTTCCTGCGGAGTTACCGCCCTGCGGTCCCTGACCGGGCTTCTGGAGACAAAATAGCAGGCCCAGGGCCTGCCCAGCATGAGTCTCTTGGCCTCATTTTCAGCCCGGGACCTTTGGCCAACCGCAGGGGACCGGCGGACCCACTCCGTCCCTGAGTGGTCCCGCAGTGGGGGTGAGGCAGACCGACGACAACCCAGTACCACCCCCGTCCCGGAGAAAGTCAGGCTCTCCGGGCGGGTATCAGCCACCCCTTCTGGTAACACAACGCCAGCATCTCCGAGCGGCCTTTCACTCCCAGCTTGCTGTAAATGTTGCTCAGGTGGTTCTTGACCGTTTTGGGCGTTACGTAGAGCCTGCGCGCTATTTCAGAGGTACCGAAGCCCTGGGCGAGCAAACCAACGATTTCCCATTCCCGGGCGGATAACCCGCCCGGACCCCCCCTTTCCCCATGTCGGCAGGGAATGCTGGCGAGTTTTTGGGCGACGGCGGAATGAATGAAAAGTTGACCGCGAGAGGCTGCTCGGACGGCGTCTACCAAAACGGAGGGGTCTGCTTCCTTCAGCACGTATCCGTTCACACCCGCCCGCAGGGCCTCCTGCAGGTACTGAGTCTCGTCGTGGATGGTGAGGAGGACGATGCCCAGCTCGGGCCGGGCCTGGCGGATGGCTCTCGCCACCTCGATGCCGCTCAGGCCCGGCATACTGATGTCCAGCACCACCACACCCGACGGCATCTGGGCGGCCTTCTCCACAGCATCCTTCCCATCGGAGGCCTCCGCCACCACCCGAAAGGACGGTTCCAACTCCAGCACTGCACGCAGACCCTGGCGGACCAGAGGATGGTCGTCGGCTACCAGTACCGCGATTTCCACCCCGGACCCGCCCCCTTCCATGAGCTACCGCGCATCTCCTGACACGCCCGCTCCATGCCTACTCCGGGGGCAGGGGGATCTCCGCCCCCACCTGGGTTCCCCGACCCACGCAGGACCTGATCCACCACTTGCCGCCCAGGAACTGTACTCTCTCCCTCATCCCCGCCAGCCCGAAGGTCTCCGGCGGCAGGGCAGCGGGGTCGAATCCCTTCCCCCGATCGTACACCACCAGGCGCACCTGATCCTTGCCCACGTGGAGGGACACCGCCGCTGTACCCACTCCCGCGTGTTTCCACACGTTGTTGAGTGCCTCCTGAAGGACCCGAAACAGGGCGATTTCCACCGCCGCAGGCAGCCTCCGCTCCGCGCCCCGCACCTCCAGCCTGACCTCCAGCCCGGTTCGCTGCTGCCAGCCCCCCAGCCAGGATCGGATCGCGGGCACGAGCCCCAGCTCGTCCAGGCTCATGGGACGCAAGTCGAAGATGATGCGGCGGAGATCGAAAAGACACGTTCCCAACAGCTCCTTGAGGTCGCCCAGTTCACGCTGGGCCCGCACCGGATCCTCACCCAGGAACCGGCTGCACACCTCCGCGCGCATGAGGGCAGCGGCCATGGCCTGGGCAGGCCCGTCGTGGATCTCCCGGGCCAGCCGCCGCCGCTCGTCCTCCTGGGCCCTGAGCAGGCTGAGACCCAGTCTGAAACGCTCCTGCCAGGACCCCACCTGAGCAGTGAGGTCGCGCAGGTTGCCGCTCAGGTAGCCCAGCACGACGCCCACCTGTGCCACCAGCTCCTCCGCCCGCCGGACCGCCTGCTCCAGGCCCCGAAAACGCCGCTCCAGTTCATCCCGCCGGCGCCGCAGTTCCTTTTCCTTCTCCTGGGCCACCAGCAACTGGGCGCGGGTCTCGACTGCCCTCTGGTAAGCGGCCTGGACCGCGTCTTCGCTGAAGGCGCTGAGATTGGAACTGACCTGCATGAGGGTGACGCGGGCCGCCCGCTCCTGCTGGTAGAGCTGGTCAACCAGCAGGATCTGCGCCGCCACCTGCTTGCGGACCTCTTGCAGTTCCCCCTTAACTTTATCGTACTCGGCGCGCGCGGACTCAGCGATGGCGTAGATCTGGGCCCGGCTGCGATCGATCGCCGAGATGGTTTCCTGGATGATCCTTTCCAGCGCTTGCAGTTCCCCGCTTCCCAGCTCCTCCTCGCCACGGGCCGCGGGCGGACCGCTTGCCTTTTCTTTCACCAGGGCCACCTGCCCTTCGTCGCCGTCTGTTCCCTTCATCCGGTACCTCCGGGGCGTAACAGACGCGGCGGAGGGGAGGGAGAAGGAACAGGGGTGCCGAAATCCGCAAGAGGAGGAATCGTGCGCTGACCTCTTTGCTGTCGCGATCTCCGCATAGGTTTCGCCACCTCCGTCTCGGGCCGGTCTACCGCCGCCCCTGGCGCATCCCCCTTGGCATCCTGGGGGCATGTCTTGTACTTACCGCGGTCATCGCAGGCCTGGTGTGGTGGGGGTCGCGCCCCGTTGACGCCGCCTCCGCAGCCACCGTGCGCATCTTCATCCCCGCCGGCTCCCCTGTAGAAAGTATCGGGGAAATCCTACACCGGGGCGGGGTCATCCGTCATCCCCTGGTCTTCCGCGCCCTGGTGGAGTGGATGGGGGTGTCCACCCGGCTCCGGGCGGGAGAGTACGACCTTTCTCCCGCCATGAATTTGCGGGAAATCATCCGCCGGCTGGTCCGGGGCGAAGTAGTCACCTATTCCTTCACTGTCCCGGAAGGGTTCACGGTGGAGCAGATAGCTGATCTCCTTGCCCGGCTCGGCCTGGCGGATCGGGAGAAGTTCCTCCGGGCGGCGTCCCGCCCCGAACTGGCGCCCTGCCCACCACCGCGCCCCCACCTGGTCCGTTATGCGCTGGAAGGCTACCTGTTCCCCGATACTTACCGGGTACCCCGGGGCACCAGCGAACCCGAGCTGGTATCCCTCATGGTGCGCCGATTCCAGGAAATATGGCAGGGGGAACTGGGCGAGAAGGCCCGGGCGCAGGGTATATCCGTGCACGACGTGGTGACCCTGGCCTCCATTGTGGAAAAGGAAACGCAGGTACCGGACGAACGTCCCGTGGTAGCCGGTGTGTTCTGGAACCGGCTGCGCCGGGGTATGCCCCTTCAAGCTGACCCCACCGTGCTGTACGCGTTGGGCAAGGTGGGGGGCACCTTATTGCGTCGCGACCTGCAGGTGGACTCCCCATACAACACTTACCTGTACGCCGGGCTGCCCCCGGGTCCGATCGCCAATCCCGGACAGGCAGCCCTGCGCGCGGTGGTCGAACCGGCCGCCACCGACTACCTGTATTTCGTCGCTCGCGGGGACGGCACCCACCACTTTTCGCGCACGCTCAGGGAGCACCTGCAGGCGGTCAGACGTTACCGCAGCCGCTAATAAACCCGGCCGCGGCCGCACCGGCTGACCCCCAGGGCCCTCAGCACCAGGCTTTCCGGGTGACGAACCAGGCGGGTCCAGACGAACTCCCGGGTGGCCAGGGGAGTTACGAGAATCGTGAAGAGTCCCATGCGGTTGCCTCCCAGGACGTCCGTGAAAACTTGATCCCCTACCACGGCCGTCTCCCCGGCAGAGGTACCCATGATTTCCATGGCGCGGCGGAAGGCACGCCGCCGGGGTTTGCAGGCGTTGGCGATCCCCGGTATGCCCAGCAGGGCCGCGATTTCCCTCACTCTGCCCGCTCGTGCGTTGGCGGAAAGGCAGAGACGGAAGCCACGACTGCCGGCCTCGCGCACCCAGGCCAGCAACTGTTCACTCACCAGGGGGGATCCCCAGGCGACCAGGGTATTGTCCAGATCCAGGATAAGTCCCCGGATGCCCCGTTGCCACAGGGCATCCAGGTCAAGGTCGTACACGCTCGGTACCACCAGCCGCGGACGAAGATATTCCAGAAATCTCATGGCAGGCCCATTATACCACGTCCGCCTGACGGCGTCGCTACGTCACTCCCGGCTGCTCGGCGGTTCCGCCCGTCGCAGGGCCGCTACATCTGGAGGCCCTGCAGCAGGGAGTTCATGGTCTGGATGGCCCGCTTTTCAATGCGGCTCACGTAAGATCGCGAGATGCCCATCTGCCGGGCGATGTCCCTCTGCGTCTGTTTGATCCCGTCCCTGAGACCGTACCTTCTCTCCAGAACCTCCCTTTCCTTGCGGGGCAGCGCTTCCAGCCACTCGCGGACCCGGCAGCGCTGCCAGAGAGAATCCACCAGGTCGGGGACGGCCTCTTCCTCGCTGGTCAGCACCTCCATGAGGGTGACCTCGTTGCCCTCGCGGTCGACCCCGATGGGGTCGTGCAGCGACACCTCCTTCCTGGCCTTCTTGCGGCTGCGCAGGTGCATCAGGATCTCGTTCTCCACGCACTTGGCCGCATAGGTGGCCAGCTTCGTTCCCCGCGCGGGGTCGTAGGTATCGATGGCCTTCATCAGCCCCAGGTTCCCCACGGAAATCAGGTCCTCCACGTCTTCCCGAGTGCTCTCAAACTTCTTAACTATATGGGCCACGAGGCGCAGGTTGTGCTCGATGAGCTTGTCGCGGGCTGCCCTGTCCCCGCGCCGCGACGCCTCCACGTACCTGGCCTCTTCCTGGGGGCTGAGGGGCCGGGGGAAGGACCCGCTCCCCAGATATCCTCCCCACAGCCCCATATAACGCAAAATGGCGGCAAGAAGACCCGCCAGTACGCCAGCGTCCATGAGCGCACCCCCAACCACAGCGTCATAGTCCATTCATATGCTGCCGGGGGGGAAAAGCGCTACTCGCTCTGCGGACCGCTAAGGGTCTTGATCACCCCCGCCTCCATCACCACCGTGGGCACGCCCCAGATCCGTCGGGGGAGAAACCGTCGTGCCCTTACCGGGGGATTAGCATCGACTATGACCACCAGGCAATCTTCACCCCCGGCGTCCTTGCCCACCCCGACCCCTACCACTTCGGGACGGGAGAGCAAGCTGCGGCGATGGCGCCTTACCAGGGCAGCACACCTGGAACCCCGCCCGGACATAGTCGCTCCCGCTCCTCTTCTTCACTATCATAATACGCCGCTGGCCTGCCATCTGCCAGTCCGCCGGAAGAAATGTGACCACCCGCACGGGCCGGGGAGCCGACCAAAATCGACAGTATTCGTGCCCCGGCCCCCCCTATAATCAGGGACGTAGCCCGAGCTACAGGAAAGGGGGAGGCACCCGGTGAGCAAACCAGCACAGGAAATGCCGGGAAAGTTCCTAGGAAAGGTCACTGTGGAAGCAGGTGGTCTGTTGCCGCTCACCCCGCAGGTGCTCCACCTTCTTGATATAAAGAGTGGAGACTACGTGTACCTGAAGGCAGACAGCAACTGCCTGGAGTTGCACAAGGTCTGCCTCAAGACCGCCCCCCTGGAGCACCGCCTCGCATAGACGGCCCGCGAGATGCCACGTAAAGCCACCAGAGCCAGGGCGGCGGCGAATGCCGCCCCGGCCGACACCTTTCTGGCCCATGCCAGCCCGTGCACACTCGCCCACGACCATAACCCAGCCCAGCCAGCGTTGCAGGCCAGGGTTCCTGCTGCTACCACCCGGCAGACGCCCACACCCCTGGCCACCCCGCCACTGTGCTTGTGCCCGCAGGCCACGAAAACAGCGGCTCCCACCCGGAGCCGCTTGCCGCCTGGCCTAGACAGAACGGCTACTTCCCTTTGCGCTCTTCCTCCTCTTCGTCCTCTTCGTCCTCTTCCTCTTCGTAATCTTCGTCCGGATCCTCGTCTTCTTCCTCCAAGTCTTCGTCGTCGAAGTCCTCGTCCTCTTCGAAATCGTCTTCTTCCTCTACCAGGGCCTCCCAGGCCTCAGCCACCTTTTCCCATTCGTCGTCGTCTTCGATATCCACCAGCACGTCCTCACCGTTTTCGTCTGTATCGATGCGCAGGATGACGGCGTCACCCTCGGCCTCTTCATCCTCGGCCTCCTCGCCCATGGGCAGGAGAATAGCGTAATCCTTCCCTTCGACCTCAATGACGTCCACGATGGCGAACTCGTGCTCCTTGCCGTCTTCATCGGTAAGGACTACCGTGTCCATCTCTTCATCCTTCGGCACGGGGCATCACCTCGCTCCCCCAAGATGTGCTCATTTTACCTGAGCGCAGGAAGGCTGTCAACGTGGCCCAGCCTCGGCCACCTCGCTATAAGGGTGCCCTGCGCGGGGCCTTTTAACCACCAGCTGCCCTGACCCAACTGCCGGGGCAGGCAGGGCGCACCGGCTGACCCCGCACCCGGCCGGCCAGGATCGCCCCGTCATCCCAACCGGCTGACGCCGCCTTAGGGCGGCGTCAGTCCGCGGGAACGAAGCGGCCTGCCAGACGCTTCATCACCTGGGGCATGGTGGTGTACTCCATCTCCTCCAGGTGCAGCCGATGGGGCTCAAATGGCCCGTGCCGCCGCATGTAGTCGGCGATCTCGAGTGCCTGCTGCCGCGCCCGGTCAAACGCAGGATCGGCAAAGAGATCCTGGGGACCCACCAGCCGCCCCTCCGCGATCTGGAACCCCAGGGCAACCACCCGGGGCGGTCCGTCGAAGCGGGTGGGCGTGGCCTGCGCAACGCCGCAGGGCATGAGCGGGCCTACGTGCGATCCCCGCATCCATCCCGCCACCAGGTGCGGGCTGGCGAACGGTTCCAGGACCTCCCCCAGGGCTGGCATGCCGCTCTGGCAACGCACTATGCACACGGGATCATCTTTGCCCACGTACCGACCGGCCATCAGGCTGAGGCGCTGGGTGCTCACGGCAGCAGCAACCTCGCCCAACTCCTTGCTGAATATGTGCTTGATGCAGAAACGCGACGGCGCCCCGATGAACACCAGGAGGTCGTACATTTCCTCGGGGAGGTCAAAGGTGACGACTGCCTTTTCCCGCACGTCCATCACTTCGAACCGAAAGCCTGCATGCATCTTGGGGTCGATGACCAGGCCGCTCGTATTGAAGGGATCCGCAAATATGCGGTAAAGGGGCAGGTTGAATGCTCCCGGTTCGGTCTTGTCAGCCAAAAATACCACGACCGGCTCCGACGGCCGTTCCGCAATCTCCATTTCCGCCACGCCCGGCCCCATACCCCGCACATTGCCCGAAAAAGCGTCGCTGAGGAGGTCCTGACCCGCCCCGTACAGCTTGAGGTCCTTTGCCACCTTGGTGCAGGCCAAGAAGGTGCTCCACGCCAACTCGTGGACGGCCGGGTGGTCGACTCCGTGCCGGTGGCTCATGATCAGGGCCAGGTCGTCGCCCACCGAAGACACCCGGAAGTCCACCAGCAGGGAACCGGCTGCTTCCAGGCATTCCCTGGCCCGCTCCTTTAGCGCCCCGTGCACTGAGGAATGTCCCACAAATCCGCCCACGTCTGCCTTAATCACACTCAGCGTTATCATCTCCATGGTCTCCCCCTCCCCTAGTCGTACAACCTGCGCCTGTCGCCCGCGAAGAACCCCACCAGGACCAACCCGCTCAGGAATCCCCCTATGTGGGCCCACCAGGCCACCTGCTGAGCACTGGGGACCCCCAGGGCCGCCACCCCGTTGGCCAGTTGCAGCAGGAACCAGCCGAACAGGAACAGGACGGCGGGCACCTGCACCACCGTGAGGAAAATCCCCAGGGGAACCAGGGTGGCCACCCGCGCACTGGGAAAGCTCACCAGGTACGCCCCCAGCACCCCGGCAATGGCCCCGCTGGCCCCGATGGCGGGCACACGAGAAGTCGGATCGGCCAGGATATGGGCAGCATTCCCGATCGCCCCCGCCAGGAGATAGAAAAGGAGAAAGCGCCCGTGCCCCATCCTGTCCTCCACGTTGTCCCCGAAGATCCACAGGTACAGCATGTTGGACAGAAGGTGCATCCATCCACCGTGCAGGAAGATGGACGTCACGAGAGGTATGATCAGCACCCACCCGTACGCAAACAGGCGCTCAAGGGGCAAATAACGGGCCGGCACCACCCCCAGCGTGTGGACCACCAGCCACAGCTCCCGCGGTCCCAGGGTGACCTCATACAGGAACACGAGTACACTGACCGCCACCAGAAGCCGGGTGACCACGGGGTAACGGCGGGACGGTATGTCGTCGTGCAGGGGAATCAAGAGGCGGGCCTCCTAGCGGGCAAGCAAAAGTCGCTCCAGGCTATTTCTCGGCTAACTGCAGGATTTCCTCCCCTGGCGGCGGAAATACGGTAGGTATGCCGGAGCCCCCGGCGCAGAAAGGAGAACCGGTCATGTTCCGCAACGTCCTCAAACTTCTGAGCCAGGAGGTGTCCGGAGCACGCGCGCTGGACACAGTGGCCGAAATCATCAGACATCATCGCATCCAGGCCAGTCCCGGTTTCCGGCAGGCCGCCCGGGCGATCACACCGCACCTTGAGCGGGCCGGGCTGGAGGTGGAACTCCATTCCTTTCCCGCCGACGGCCAGCACCGTTACTGGTCCTACTGCCCTGGACCGGAGTGGGAGTGCACCGATGCTGAACTCACCCTCCTGGCCCCCGTCCGGCGCCACCTGGCCAGGTGGGACGAGCAGAAGCTGTCGCTCATCCAGCGCAGCGCACCCACTCCTCCCGAAGGGGTAGACTGCCGGCTGGTCCTGGTGGAAAACGCCGATGACCCCGCTTCCTATCGAGACCTGGACCTGGGGGGCAGGGCGGTTATGGCCAGCGGTGACCTTGAGATCATCCGCCGCCTGGCCGTGGACCGGGGAGCGGTGGGCCTGGTCACCGACGGCATGCGCGAGTTTCCTCCCGTGCGCAGGCGCTGGGACCTGGCCGACGCCCTCCAGTACACTTCATTCTGGTGGGCACCGGGCGAACAACCCATTTGGGGATTCGTCCTTTCTCCCCGCGCCGGTGACGAGATCAGGAAGATGCTGAAGGACGCCGGCCCGGAGGGCCTCCCCATCCACGTCCGGGTCAGCAGCCGCTTTTACGCGGGTAGCGTGGACGTGCTCTCCGCCTTCCTCCCCGGCATCTCCCCGGAGGAAGTGCTGGTGGTCGCCCACCTGTGCCACCCCCAGCCCTCCGCCAACGACAATGCCTCCGGGTCGGCCGCTGCGGTGGAAGCGCTGGTCAGCCTGGCCACCCTGATAAGGCAAGGGCTACTGAGCCGCCCCCGGCGCGGGATCCGCCTGCTGCTCGTTCCCGAAATCAATGGCACCACCTGTTATCTGGCCCGCAACCCGGAAGTCCTCCGGCGAGCGGTGGCAGCCGTCAACCTGGACATGGTGGGAGAACGCCAGGACCTGTGCGGCAGCGTGCTCCAGGCGGAGGCGGGACCTCTGGCTACGCCCTCGTTCGGCTCCGACCTGCTGGCCCTCATCATGGCGGAAGCCCTGGCGGAAGGCACCAACTGGGCAGGTACGGCCCAACTCCCCGTCCTGCGGTGGACGGAGACCCCCTTCTCCGGGGGATCGGACCACTACCTGCTTGCCGACCCCACAGTGGGGATCCCCTGTCCCATGATCATCCAGTGGCCGGACAAGTTTTACCATACCAGCGCCGACACCCTGGACAAAGTAGACCCGGAGGCACTCCGGCGCGTGGCTGCAGCCACAGCCACCTACGCCTTCTTCCTCGCCGACGCCCACCTCCCCCGGGTGGCCTGGCTGGCAGGTGAGATGACGGCTCGCTTTGCCTCCAGCCTGCACCGGGCAGTAAACGCAGCCCTGGGAGAGGCTCCGGAGACCCGGGGTGAACCGGCTCTCAGCACTGTCTGGCAGCGGGTGGAGGAAACCGTCAGATTCAGACTGCAACGGCGGCTGGCCGACCTGACCTCCCTGCAAAGGCTGCTCGCCCCCGACGAACAAGAATCCTTCCGGACCATAATGGGCTCCCTGGAAGAGGAGTGCAGGCAGGTAGCCGACCGGGAGCTCCGCCGCATCCACGCGGTTCTGCAGGCTGCCCACCGGGGAACCCCGGATCGCCCCCCAGAAACATCCCCGTCTCCGGCCACCGACGAGGAACGAGAGGCGGCCCGGTTGATCCCGCGCCGCGTGCTGCCCGGTCCCGTCGACATCCGCGAAGTGCTCGCCGCCCTGCCCTGCACCGAAGCCCTCGACTTCCTGCTCTTCGGGCGGGAACACAAGAAGCACGCCCGCACCCTGGAGGCCCAGTTGCTCTACTGGAGTGACGGGCAGCGCACCCTGGCCGAGGTACAACGGCTGGTCGAGCTGGAGACGGGCATCCGTAATACCACCTACGCCCTGCGCTACCTCAAGCTCCTGGCCCGCGCCGGCTTCCTGGAACTGCTCCCGCTATCCACCCGGTCCTAGGCATTCAGGCGGGCCTGGCGGGAGATTTCCGCACAGCGGCATCCCCTCTCAGGCGGAAGGTGAGTCACGATTTCCACCAGCAGGGTGCGCAGCCGCTCGTTGTTCTCCGAGAACACCCGCAGGACTTCCTCATGGGTAACCGGCTTGATATCCGCCCGGCCTTCCAGCCCCACGTCGTAATCGGTGATGAGCGATATGTTCAGGTAGCACATGCCCAGTTCCCGGGCCAGTACCACTTCCGGGTACTGGGTCATGTTGATCACTTCCCATCCCATCTGGGAGAACCAGCGGCTCTCTGCCCGGGTGGAAAACCGGGGCCCCTGGATCACCACCACCGTCCCCCTGCGGTGGCCGGGCAGCCCGAGAGCCTGCATGCGCTCCCAGGCGACGTCGCGTAATTCGGGACAGTAGGGGTCAGCGGTAGAAATGTGGGCGACGACGGGGCCATCGAAAAAAGTGTCTTTGCGGCCTGCGGTGCGATCCACGAACTGGTCGCACAGTACAAAGTCACCGGGGTGGATGCCAGGCTGCAGGCTCCCCGCCGCACAGGGACCTATGATACGGGTGACCCCCAGCTCCTTCATTGCCCACAGGTTGGCACGATAATTGATGGAATGAGGAGGGTACTGGTGGTGCTTTCCGTGGCGGGGGAGAAAAGCCACCTTCCTCCCCCCGATCTCGGCAAGGACAATGCGGTCGCTGGGTGCCCCGTAAGGGGTGTCCACCGTGATCTCCCGAATTCCCTCCAGGAACTGGTAGAAGCCGGAGCCGCCGAAGATGCCAATCTCTGCCTCTGCCATGGCCACACCTCCCGAAGCGATGGGCGCGCCCCCTCAGTCGAATTTGATGAGGGAAAACACAGGATATCCCGCCAGCTTTTCCCGGCCGCGCAAGGGTACAAGCTCGATGAGGAAGCAGAACCCAACCACCTGGCCACCTTCCCTCTCCACGAGAGTGCGCACGGCGCTGGCCGTTCCCCCCGTGGCGAGGAGGTCGTCCACCACCAGCACGCGCTGGCCGCGCTCGACGGCATCCGCGTGCATCTCCACCGCTGCCGTCCCGTATTCGAGCTGGTACTCCTGGCGCTCCTTGGCCCAGGGGAGTTTGCCCGGTTTGCGCACGGGCACGAACCCCACGCCCAGCCGCTCGGCAACCGGGGCCCCCACGATGAAGCCCCGCGATTCCACGCCCGCCACCAGATCCACCGGCACGCCCCTCCAGTGGTCGGCCAGCAGATCCAGCGCGTACCTGAAAGCAGCCGGATCACGCAGGAGCGGCGTGATATCGCGAAACAGGATCCCCGGCACGGGGAAATCGGGGACGTTCCTGATCAGTGCCGCCAGCCGGTCTACATCCATCGTATCTCTCCCTCCCTGGCCCTTCGCGGCCAAAGATCTTTCTTTCCTCCGTTGCCCCTGCGGAAACTCCCTCCTGCGACGGCCATGCCGGCCTACACCGTGCCCGCCTCCCACTGTTGCATATAGCGCCTCTGTTCCTCGGTGAGTTCCTGCAGGTTTATCCCCATGGCCCCCAGTTTCATGCGCGCCACCTGCTGGTCTATTTCCTCGGGCACCGGATACACGCCGGGGGTGAGACCGGGACGGGTCGCAAGCCACGCCACCGTCAGGGCCTGGTCAGCAAAACTCATGTCCATCACCTCCGCCGGGTGGCCTTCGGCGCCGGCCAGGTTGACCAGGCGCCCCTCGGCCAGCAAGTACACGCGCCTGCCATCGGGCAGGGTGTACTCGTCCACGTTTTCCCGGGCCCGGCGCCGCCTCCCCATGCTTTCCAGGGCCCCGATGTCGATTTCCACATTGAAGTGCCCGGCGTTGGCCAAGATGGCCCCGTCCTTCATCCTGCGTATGTGCTCTCCGCTGATGGCCCTGAGGTTGCCCGTCACCGTGATGAAGAGGTCTCCCCGCGGAGCCGCCTCGTCCATGGAGACGACCGGAAACCCTTCCATGGCCGCCTCCAGCGCCCGCAGGGGATCGACCTCGACCACCAGCACCTGTGCTCCCATGCCCCGGGCCCGCGCCGCCACTCCCCGGCCGCACCAGCCGTATCCCACCACCACCACGGTGCTCCCGGCGAGCAGGATATTGGTGGTCCTCAGGATACCATCCAGCGCTGACTGCCCGGTCCCGTACCGGTTGTCGAACAGGTACTTGGTACGGGCGTCATTCACGGCCACGATCGGGTAGCGCAACTTGCCGGCCCGGGCCAGGGCCTTCAGCCTGGTCACGCCCGTGGTGGTCTCTTCTGTACCGCCCCAGACGTCTGCCAGCAGGGACTCGCGCTCCTGGTGAATTACGGCCACCAGGTCAGCCCCGTCATCCATGGTGATGTGAGGGCGGGTGTCCAGCACGTTGTGGATGTGGGCGTAGTACTCTTCCCTGGTCTCCCCCCGGCGAGCGTGCACGGCAATGCCCCGCTCGCCCAGGGCCGCTACCACGTCATCCTGCGTGCTCAGGGGATTGGAGGCACAAAGAGCCACCCGGGCCCCCCCTGCTTGCAGGGTCAGTACCAGGTTGGCTGTCTCCGTGGTGACGTGCAAACATGCCCCCACCCGCACGCCCGCCAGCGGCTTCTCGCTTTCCCAGCGACGCCTGATCTGCCCCAGCACCGGCATCCGCCTTGCCGCCCACTCGATGCGTTCCTCACCAGCTCTCGCCAGACTCAACCCATGCTCCTCCTCCCCGGCACCGCCTAGCCGGTTGCCGCCCTCAGCGCCCGATTGTCATTGCTGCCGCTGCTGCCGCCGCCAGCAGGGTGCCGGCCGTGGTCACACCCAGGGTTATGGCCAGCAGAGCCGGCCAGGGACGTATACCCAGGAAAGTCGCCGCCATTGCCCCCGTCCAGGCCCCCGTGCCGGGCAGAGGAATGGCCACGAACACAACCAGCCCCAACAGCCCCCAGCGCCTCACCCTGGCCGCCAGGCGCGACGAACTGCGCTCTCCCCACACCTTCAGGCGACTGTGCAGCCAGGGTTGCCGTTCCAGCCAGATCAATCCGGCACGCGATCCCCAGAGCAAGAAAGGGACGGGAATCAAATTCCCCAGTACCGCCCAGGCCCAGGCCTCCCAAGGGGAAAACCCAAGCGCCAGTCCCAGCGGAATAGCCCCCCTCAGTTCCGCCACCGGGGTGGCCGCAGTCGTCACCACCGCCAGCACCCGGTCGAAAAGGTCCATCCCCGCCCCTGCCTCCCGTCAGGTCTCTCTGTCGGCCGCGGTCACGTACGCCCGCACCAACTCCTCCAGGAGCTCGTGCCGTTCCACCTGACGCACCAGGTTCCGCGCGTCCTTGTAACTGGTGATGTAGGCCGGCTCACCCGAGAGCAAGTATCCCACTATCTGCTGGACGGGGTCGTGGGTGCCCTTGTCCTTCAGGGCGCGGTACACCCTGAGCAGAACCTCGCGGGCGTTGATCTGTCTTTCGCCCTGGGGGCGGAAGACCCTGGTGTCGCCTTCTCCGAACACGGCCAGACCTCCCCTTCCAGGATGCAACAACTATGTTTTCGCCGCCTGGGGCCACACTCCTTTCTCGGCACGGGCGATCCCTGGCACAGCCGCGAAGAACCACCCGAGACCAATACCGGGCAAGGAGAGTTGTCGAAACGACGCTGAATTTTATACATACTGCCGACAGGAATTTCCGGTTCGAGAGATAAGTAATCGGATGGAAAGGAGGTGACCGCTTGGAGTCGATGGGAGAGCGGCTACGCCGCCTTCGCCTGAGCCGGGGCATGAGCCTGCAAGACGTGGCGCACGCCGTGGGGTGCCATTACTCGACAGTTTCCGCCTATGAGCGGGGTACCCGCAACCCCAGCCAATCGGCTCTGGCTAGGCTGGCCCAGCTCTACCAGGTTTCCGTGCCATTCCTGGTGTGTGACGGCACCGACCTGGTAGGGATGCTGCCGCCCGAGATGAGGGAACTCTTCCACGTTGCCCGCGAGAGAACAGACGTCGCTCAGCTAGCCCTCCGGGCAGCCCAGTGCCGCCGCGAGGTGGTCTATCACATCGACGGCCTTTTATCCCTTTTGCAGAGCGCGGCTAACCCTATGCCTGGCGAGTAAGACTCCGTCTCCTCTGAGGTCCAGACATTCCCTTTGGATGAGGCGTGCCCCACCAGCCGGCATGCTGGAAGTACATACATAGGGGCGGGCACCGGGCGCGGCGAACTGCCGCGCCCGGCCTTTCCGACCACCTATGTCCCAGACCCGCGCCTCCTGCCTCATGGCTACCAGCGCGCTGCTTCCCTTTGGCGCGGCCATCCTAAGCACGACCGGCCAGATACCCGGCCACCAGACGCATGGCGCAATAGGGTCCGCACATGGAACACTCTGCCGCGCAGTCGGCTGCCACCCGCTCATTCTTCCGCTCCCACAGCGACCGGGCCGTCTGAGGGTCGATGGCCAGCTCCAGTTGCCTGGCCCAGTCGAGGGCCTTGCGCGCACGGGCCATCTCGCGATCCCACTCCCAGGCCGCCGCTATCCCCTTGGCCAGGTCGGCGGCGTGGGCAGCGATACGGGCTGCCACCACCCCTTCCCGCACCTCCTCCAGGTCGGGCAGCCCCAGGTGCTCGGAGCGCGTCACGTAACACAGGAAGTCAGCTCCTGCCGCCCCGGCCAGCGCCCCTCCGATGGCGGCCGTGATGTGGTCCCAACCCGGCGCCACATCGGTCACCAGGGGGCCCAGCACGTAGAAGGGAGCACCGTGGCACAAGCGTTTCTGGATCCTGACGTTGGCCTCGATCTGGGGGAGGGGAACATGACCCGGCCCCTCCACCATCACCTGCACCCCTGCCCGCCGGGCCTCGTCCACCAGTTCACCCAGGATCACCAGTTCCTCAACCTGGGCCCGGTCGGTGGCATCCGCCAGGCTCCCCGGGCGCATCCCGTCGCCGAGGCTCAAGGTGACATCGTACCGCCGCGCAATTTCCACCAGGCGGTCAAAGCGCTCGTAGAGGGGATTCTCCTTCCCGTGGTGAAGCATCCACCCGATGAGCAATGCCCCGCCCCGGCTGACCACATCCGTAAGCCTGCCCTCCCGGCGCAGGCGCTCCAGCGCCTGCCTGGTAACCCCGCAGTGCACGGTCATGAAGTCAACCCCGGAGGCAGCATGTTCCTCGATAACATCCCACAGTTCCTCGGCATCCATCTGCACGATGGAACCGTGCCGCGCCTGCGCTCGAACCGCCGCCTCGTACACCGGGACCGTGCCCACCGGCACGGGAGAGGCATCCAGTACCATCCCGCGACAGCGAGCCACCTCCTCAGGGCCACCTGTGCTCAGATCCATTACCGTGTCGGTTCCCGCCTCGAGGGCCACTTGCAGCTTCCGCTCCTCCCGTCCCACGTCGGGAAACGCGGTGGATATACCCAAATTCGCGTTCACCTTGGTGCGCAGCCCCGCACCCACGCCTCGGGGATGCAAGGCCCGGTGATTCGGGTTGGCCGGGATCACCACCGTGCCCTCCGCCACCGCCTGCCTCACCTTTTCCGGCGACAAGCCCTCTTCCTGAGCCACCACCAGCATCTGGGCAGAAACCATACCCTGTCGAGCCGTTTCCAGTTGAGTCATCGTATCTCACCCCCCGGCCACCTGGAGCACACCAAGCCGAGCACCCGAGCAGCCCCACACTTAAGGCCGCCCCAGCGGGAGGAGCGGCCTGACACCGTCCGCCACTTCCCTCCGCTGGCATTACCCAGATCAGGTTCCAGGGTTGAGGGAAACCCCTCTCTCAGCCCGAGGCACCCCTAGTGGCGCTATCCTTCGTTTGGCTGACCCGATTCTAACACATTCCGCCCCAACGCGGTAGCGGACCAAAAGACTCCTCACCGGCCCGAACAGGAATCTCCCCGCACACCAGGACGACTCCTTTCGTAGATCTCCGGCAGGTACCGTTCGTACAGGGCCAGGTTGAAAGCCCGGTGCACACCCTCCTCCTGGCGCAGCCGCCGCAGGGCCTCCAGGTCCAGGTCTGCCACTATCACGGCCTCCTCGTCATAGCGTTCCGCCTGGGCCAGCACACCGTCACCGTGAGGAGTAAGTTCCATGGGCGCAAAGATCCCGCTGCGCCCGGTGAGGGTAAGACCCATGAAACTGCCCACCATACAGGCGTGGATGCCGTACACCTGCGACTCCTGCACCCGGGGCCAGATACCCCTCAGGGCCTTCCAGACGTTGTACTCCTCTGGATTGGCGCTGGGGATCACGACCACCTCGGCGCCGCGCTGGGCGAGGATGCGGAACGTCTCGAAGTAGGTGGCGTCCATGCATACCGGGGCGGCAAAGCGGCCCCAGGGGGCGTCGAACACTGCCAGGTCGTCGCCGGTCTCCAGTCCCCACGCCACCTCCATGGGTATGAAGTGGCACTTCTGCTGCTCACCCAGTTTCTGCCCGTCGGGGCCGTAAACGTGGGCCACGTTGACCATGCGACCGCGGGCATCGGGCAGAATGGCGCTGCCGGCCACCACGTACATGCCGAACCGGCGGGCCGCCTCCGAGAAGCTCGCCTCGTGCACCTGTTGCACGGCGGGCGCGATGGCGCGGAATATGTCGGCCACCCTGGCATCGGGGCCCACCCGCCTGACCGCCTGGAGCAGGTCGCCGCCTGCGGTCAGTTCATGGATCCCCGGCATGAGGCCGAGCAGGGCGGTGGCTACATCCTCGGGAAAGGCCACCATCCGGGCACCCTGTTCCGCTGCCCGCCCGGCAAAGCTGAGGATCCTTTGGGCATATTCCTCTGGCGAGCCCACCAGTTCTAGCCGCATCTGCACCGCCGCCACCCGTACCCGGGCGGTTGCTTCACCCTCCGCCTCCTCGCGGGCGTGCGCATCGCCGGGCCCTGCCGTGTAAGCGCCCGGGAAGGACCGGTATACGGTGGGGAAGTAGCGACAGTACAGGCGGGGATTGAGGAGTCCGAGGACGGGGTAGCGTTCGATTACCTGCTCCCGTGCCGCGAAATCCAGCCGGGCGAGAACGAGACCTGCCCCATCAGGGGCGTCGTTCAAAATGCCGGTCTCGCCGGGGGTCATCTCGCAGGGGGCAAAGATGGCACTGCGGCCTTCAAACTCGACCTTTTCCCCTGTCGCCGGGCTGCGCAGGTGGCCGTGCAGGCAGCTTTCCACGCCGAAGGTCTGGTTCTGCTGCACTTCCTGCCAGATCCCGGCGATCTGCCGCCAGGAGGTGTAAGGACGGCGCACCGCCTGCAGCGAGAGCAGGATCTCCGCGCCCTGTAAGGCGAGGATGCGGCTTACCTCCGGGTACCAGGCGTCGGTGCCCACCAGCATCCCCAGACGGCCGACCTCGGTCCGAAAAGTGAGCAGGTCACCCCCTGCCACCAGGCCCCGTTCCCTCTCCTCGGGCAGCAGGTGGGTCTGCCACTGCCTGCCGATGAGCTTCCCGTCGGGGCCGATGAGCAGGCCCGCATTCCCTTCCCCGGGTAAGCCCAGGGCCAGGTACACCCCTGCGTCCCGGGCCAGATCTCCCGCCGTCAGGGCAAGTGCCTCCGCCATCCGAGGCCGGCTCCGGTCTACCAGGTCTGCCAGATGCGGTAGCACCACCAGGCTCGCGCCTGCCCCGGCCGCCCGCCGCACCGAATCGTCCAGCAAGCTGACCAGATCTGCGGTGCTCTCGCAACACCGGGGCTCAAGCTGCACGGCACACGCTACGACCTCCAACATCCACACCTCCTGCGGAGCAATCCAGCATCGGGCGCCCCTCGCGCATCAGTCCTTCCGTGGCTACGCGACCCGAGTTCTCGCCACCGCCCCCAGGTCCAGGCCGCTAACTGAGGTATTCTTTGAGGGTCTGGCGGAGCCCTTCCAGGGATTGCTTCAGGGTGCCATCCCTCACCGCCTGTCCGGCCGCCCGCGACACTTGCCTCTTGACGGGCAACCAGGGGTTGGCAACAATATAACCGGCGGCTACACTGGCCAGACCAGTTGATCCTTCTGGTCTAACCTTACAAGCAAGCGCACGAAATGGGGTAGCAAACACTGTGGCACGTGAGCAAGGGAGCGGCAAACGGACGTCCGATCAAGTCGAAGAGCACATCATCAGAGCCATCCTGGACGGTACCTTTCCACCAGGCTCTGCCCTTCCTGGAGAGCGGGACCTGGCCAGGCAGTTCGGAGTCGCTCGTCCCACCCTGCGCGAGGCCTTGCAAAGATTGGCCCGTGATGGCTGGATCACCATCCGCCACGGGCAACCCGCCAGCGTCAACTACTTCTGGCGGGAGGGGAACCTCAATGTGCTGGACAGGCTGGTCCAGCATGCGGAGCACCTCTCGCCCGATTTCATCACCCAGTTGCTCGAGGTCCGTGCAGCACTCGCTCCTGCCTTCAGCCGGGCAGCCGTCGCACGCCACCCCGCCAAAGTGGTGGCCGCACTCGCAGGAAGCGAGGATCTGGATGACGATCCTGCCGCCTACGCAGCGTTCGACTGGGAACTCCAGCGCACCCTGGCCCTGCTCTCGGATAACCCCGTCTTCCTTCTCATGCTGAACGGATGCAGCACACTGTACGCACGGGCGGCGCACCAGTACTTTGCCCGCGCGGAGAACCGGACTGCGTCGCGGAACTTCTACCACCGTCTCCTCAACGCCGCCATGGCGTGCGACCCCGACAGAGCAGCCACCGCAGTCAGCGAGGCCATGCTCGAAAGCATCACCCTCTGGCAGGCAACCGTGAGAACGCAGCCGCCGGAAGCAAGCAGAATCACCGGCCTTCAGGCAGAGGGAGGCGGGCATCCGTGAGAAGGTGGAATGGGTGGGGAGACGATACCGTCGATTACCCGGTGCCCCCGGCAGCACGCCGCTTCCTGGAGACAAGGCTGGGCCCGGGCCTCAGACCCCGGGACGTCACCCTGGCTGAGGTGGCATCCCGGGTGCCTCCTTCTCGTCTTCCGCCCCACCCCCTGGTAACCAGCGACCCCGAGCAAAGGGTGCGTCACGCCCTGGGCCAGAGCCTCCCCGACTGGATAGCCGCCCGCAGCGGAACGATCCCCGCTTTCCCCGACGGGGTCGCGTTCCCTACCACCAGCGGAGAGGTACGGGAGCTCATCAGGCACGCCCAGGAAGCTGGCGCAAGAGTAATCCCCTACGGGGGTGGGACCAGCGTGCTGGGACACCTCCGGGTCCCCCCAGACGGCGCTCCCACCCTGTCCGTCGACATGGGGCGCATGAGCCACCTGGTCAACCTGGACGAACTAAGTGGCCTGGCCACCTTCGAGGCGGGAGTCAGGGGCCCGGACCTGGAGGCGTCCCTGCGAACCCGCGGCTTCACCCTGGGACACTTCCCCCAGTCCTTCGAGTACTCCACGCTGGGCGGCTGGGTCGCCACCCGCTCGGCGGGCCAGCAGTCACTGGGTTACGGCCGGATCGAGGACCTCTTCGCCGGGGGGAGGCTGGAAGCCCCCACGGGGACGCTGATCATCCCGCCATTCCCTGCCTCCGCAGCCGGACCCGACTTGCGGGAAGTAATCCTGGGTTCAGAGGGCAGGCTGGGCATTATCACCGAAGTGACGGTGCGAGTCAGCCGCCTTCCCGAAGAAGAAGCTTTCCACGCCGTGTTCTTTCCCGACCTGGAGCACGGGATTGCAGCGGTGCGGGAGATGGTGCAATCCTGCCTGCCGCTCTCCATGCTGCGTCTGAGCACGCCCGAAGAGACCGCAACCAACCTGATCCTGGCGGGCCGGGAGAAACTGATGCGGCTCCTGGAAAGATGGCTCGCGCTGCGGGGGGCAGGGCGACAGAAATGCATGCTGATCGTGGGCCTGTCGGGCCGAAGGGCGCAGGTGAAACATACCCGTCGCCAGGCCCTGAGCATCGCCCGGGACCACCGCGGTATCCACATCGGCCGCAGATTCGGTCACGAATGGGTCAAACACCGGTTCCGCACCCCTTACCTGCGCAATACCCTCTGGGAGATAGGCTACGCCGCGGACACGCTGGAGACGGCCACCACCTGGACCGGCCTACCCCGTCTGCTGGAAGCCATCGAACGAGCACTCCGCCACGGGCTTGACGGTACGGGCGAAAGGACACACGTGTTTACCCACATCTCTCATGTCTACCCCCACGGTGCCAACATCTACACTACCTACCTCTACCGCCTGTCCCCCGACCCCCAGGAGTCACTGGAGCGGTGGCGGATTCTGAAGACGGCCGCCAGCCGGGCCATTGTGGCCGCTGGCGGCACCATCAGCCACCAGCACGGGGTGGGGATTGATCACCGGCCGTACCTGGAAGCAGAGAAGGGACCCCTGGGGATGGAACTCCTCCGCGCCATCTGTCGTACCCTTGATCCCGGCGGGATGATGAACCCGGGCAAGCTGGTGTGAGAACACGATAGGGGGTGGTACCCGTGCAGGGCGACCGCGCCCAACGCTGGGATCTCCTTGCTCAACCGTGGGACATGGTGGTCATCGGAGGTGGGATAACGGGGGCCGGCATCCTGCGGGAAGCCACCCGCCGGGGTTATCGCACCCTGCTGCTGGAGCAACGCGACTTCGCCTGGGGAACCTCCAGCCGTTCCGGCAAGCTCGTCCACGGCGGCCTGCGTTACCTCAAGCAGGGCCAGATCAGGGTCACCTGGCACTCCGTCCGGGAGCGGGAGAGGCTGCTCCGGGACGCACCCGGGCTGGTAATCCCCCTCGGTATCCTGCTGCCTGTGTATCGAGGTGACCCGGTGGGTGTCACGCTCCTGCGAATTGGCCTCATCATATACGACCTCATTGCCATGCGTCGCGGCCACCGCTACCACGCCCGACCCGCCTTCGAGAAGCTGGCCCCGCACGCGCGCACCGAAGGCCTGCTGGGGGGCTTCTCGTACGGGGACGCCCTGACCGACGATGCCCGGCTGGTGCTGCGGGTATTAAGGGAGGCAATGAGGAACGGGGCCACGGCGCTGAACTATGCCCGGGTTGAGGAGTTTCGTCGCTGCAGCCGCGGTCCCGTAGAAGGGGTCGTCGTCCGGGACGTGGTAACCGGACGAACTGCGGAGGTGCGGGCAAGGGTGGTCGTCAACGCCGCCGGCATCTGGGCGGATGAGTTGCGGTGCCGCCTGGGAAAGAGGCCCCGCCTCCGCCTGCTGCGCGGGAGCCATCTCATCTTTCCCGCCTCGCGCCTCCCCGTCACCCGGGGCATAAACGTGTTCCATCCTGGCGACGGCCGCCCCCTATACGTCCTGCCCTGGGAGGGGGTCACGCTGGTGGGTACTACCGACGTGGACCACGCAGAAGACCTGGAAGCAGAGCCCTGCATCAGCTCCGCCGAGGCAGAGTACCTGCTGACAGCCGTCCGGCACCATTTCCCCTCCCTGGACCTGTCCGAGGACGACGTGCTGGCCACCTTCTCCGGGGTACGCCCGGTGGTGGGAACAGGGGAAAAGGACCCCTCCAGAGAATCCCGAGATTACGTGGTCTGGGTGGAGGAGCTGGTGACCGTGGCCGGCGGCAAGCTGACAACGTTCCAGGTGCTGGCCCGTGACGCGGTGCGCAGGGCGCAAAAACGTCTGGGTCCCGGCCGCAAGGGCGGTGTGACTGTCGTCCAAAGGCCCGTCACGGTTGACCTCGCTGCGACCTCCGACCTCCCCGAAATGGACCATGCCATCTGGCTCCGCCTCGTGGGTCGTTACGGGCCGGACGCCCTGGCACTGGTCCGGGGGGCGCGCCCGGAAGAACTCCACCCCGTTCCGGGGACGAATACTCTGTGGGCGGAACTGCGCTGGGCCGCTTCCTCCGAAGACGTCGTGCACCTGGACGACCTGCTCCTGCGACGCGTGCGCCTGGGAATTCAGCTTCCCCAGGGTGGAATTCCCCTGCTGGGGCGCATCCGGCCCCTCGTCCAGCCCGCCCTGGGCTGGGACGACGCCCGGTGGCAATGGGAAGTCAAGCGGTATGCAGAACTGTGGCAGTCGGCATACAGCCCCTCCCCCGCCGCAGGGAGCAGGAGAGAGTCATGGGCAGAGAAATGATCCTAGCCATCGATGTAGGGACGCAGAGCGTCCGCGCCCTGATTTTCGACCCGCGTGGGAACCTCGTGCTGCAAGCGCGGGTCCCCCTGGTTCCCCCGTATTACTCGCCATACCCGGGGTGGGCAGAGCAGGATCCCACTCAGTATTGGGAAAAAACTGCCCAGGCCTGTCAGACTCTGTGGGATCAGGGCAAAATCCCACCCCAGGCCCTGGCGGCGGTCACGCTGACCACGCAGAGGGCCACCGTGGTCAACCTGGATGCCAGTGGGCAACCCCTCCGCCCGGCCATCCTCTGGCCGGACCAGCGCCGGGCGCAGCGATTCCCCCGGGTGGGAGGCCGCTGGGGCTTGCTCTTCCGTCTGGCGGGCCTCCGGGACACGCTGACCTACCTGCAGGCCGAGGCCGAGGCCAACTGGCTGTGGGCCAATCAGCCCGACGTCTGGGAGCGGACTGCCCACTACCTGCTCCTCTCCGGCTACCTGACTTACCGGCTGACGGGGCGCTTCGTCGACTCCGTAGGATGCCAGGTGGGCTACATCCCCTTCGACTACCGCCGGCTGACCTGGGCGGCCCCTTCCGACTGGAAATGGCAGGCCCTCCCTGTGCGCAGGGACACCCTCCCCCAACTGGTACCCCCGGGGGAGAAGCTGGGAGAGGTGACGGCAGAGGCTGCCGCGATGACCGGCATCCCCGAGGGACTGCCCGTGATCGCCGCTGCGTCCGATAAGGCGTGCGAGGTGCTGGGAGCCGGATGCCTGGAGCCTTCCATGGGGTGCATCGGATACGGTACCACGGCCACGGTGAGCGTCACCTCCCCCCGCTATCTTGAGCCTATCCGGCTCATCCCGCCCTATCCCAGCGCCATCCCGGGGGCATACAACCTGGAGTTCCAGGTTTTCCGTGGTTTCTGGATGGTGTCGTGGTTCAAGGAGGAGTTCGCCTGGCCGGAGAAATCCGCCGCCGAACGCGAAGGTTTGCCCACCGAAGCAGTCCTGGACCGCCTGGCCGAGGGAATCCCTCCCGGGTCCCTGGGCCTGGTGCTGGAACCGTACTGGTCTCCTGGACTGCGGTTCCCCGGACCCGAGGCCCGGGGGGCAGTAATAGGCTTCAGCAGCTTTCACGGCCGCGCCCACCTGTACCGGGCCCTCCTGGAAGGACTGGCATATGCCATGAGAGAAGGGAAGGAGCGTATCGAACGGCGGACGGGGGTGCCCGTCAGGGAACTGCGGGTATGCGGGGGAGGGTCGAACAGCGACCTGGCGATGCACATCACCGCTGACGTCTTCAACCTCCCCGCTTCCCGCCCCCACGTGCCGGAGGCCTCCGGCCTGGGAGCCGCAGTCCTGGCCGCCACCGGCGCAGGGCTACACCCCGACCTCGCTACTTCCGTGCGGGAGATGACCCGCACCGGGCGCGTCTTCGAGCCCCGGCGCGAGGCTGCGGCCGTGTACGACGTCCTGTACAGCCAGGTCTACCGGCACATGTACCCCAGGCTCCGTCCCTTCTACCAGGTCATCCGCAAGCTGTTCGCGCCCGCTCTCCCTACGGTGTAGCCGGATAATGGCAGGCAACCTGGGCCCTGTTACTGACTCTATGCCCTCGGGGCTGCCCGTTTGCCGGGGATGCCAGTGAACCTCCTGCATCCCGAACTCTGCCCGGAATATTTCGAGCCGACCCCCGTGGGTCGGCTCACTCACCGGAGGCACCACACTGGCACCTAGACCCACCACAGAGCAAGGACGGCGATTGTGAACACTGCCAGGATGATGAGCCAGTGCCACCAGGGACCGGGACCCGGAGCCTTGGTTTCCACCTTTTCCACCTCCTTCTCACCTGCTACAGAATATGCGGGCGACTGGCGGCCCGACACAGGGTCTTCCACCTTCAGTCCCCACATCCTGGTCACATAATATGAGCCCCCGGGAGGTTATCACCCCCTAACGAACAAGGCACCGCCGCGGCGCGGACGCCTATTTCTGCCCGGGGGGCAGCAGGCACCGGTACCCCCGCCCGTGGTATAATCGGCGCGGGCAAACCCGCGTCGTCGTCGCAGTGCCACGTTCTGACACCGGAATGGAGACAAAGATGGGCGACCGTTTGCGCAGCGTTATCATGCTCACGCTTGGGGCGGGAATCTTCTCGGTGGGGCTGAACGGCCTGGTGGTGGCCAACGGTCTGGCTGAAGGCGGACTTTCCGGCGTCTCCGTGATCGTGCACTACTTTACGGGATGGCCGGTGGGCGTACTCTACCTGCTCCTGAACGTGCCGCTGCTCATACTGGGCTACTTTTCCCTGGGCGGGCGGTTCACCCTCCGGACGGTGGTGGGTGCCGGCCTGGTTACCGGCGCCCTGATACTTACCAGATCGGTCAGGTTCCCCATGCCCGACCTCCTCCTGGCGTCCCTCTACGGAGGTGTCGTGAACGGTGTGGGGCTGGGACTCATGTTCCGAGCCGGCGGGTCGAGCGGCGGCCTGGACATCCTGGCCCAGCACCTCCGGCACCAGCGCGGCGTCACCGTGGCGGAAACCTACCTGGTTGCCGACGGCATCGTGCTGGCGGCGGCTGGATTCCTCCTGGGCGCCGACACGGCGCTGTACGCCCTGATAGTCACGTTCGTGGGCGGCCGCGTGGCCGATCTCATCCAGGAGGGACCCAACCGGGCCAAGGCTGTGCTCATCATTACCGACCGCATAGAGCCCCTTACCCACTACGTGACCTCGGTGCTGGAGCGCGGAGCCACCATCTTCGACGTGCGCGGGGCGTACACCGGCCGGTCGAAGGGCCTGGTGATGACCGTGCTCAGTCGCCGGGAACTGGCCCGTCTCAAGCAGCAGGTACGCCATCTGGACCCCGGCGCCTTCATGGTGGTGCAGGACGCCACCGAAGTGATCGGCGAGGGCTTCGGCACCATCGTTCCCCCCCATGGAGCAGGGGCCGCGCCCTTACCGGTCCGGCGCCCGGTGTTGAGGCGCAGGCGAAGAACTCAGCTGCCGGATCAGCGACCGGATATCGTCGGCGAGGGGAGCCCTCAACCGTAAGAGAGTTTCCTCCACCGGATGGGGAAAGCTGATCCTCCAGGCGTGCAGAGCTGGTCTGCTCATGTGCACGACCGGCATCTCTGCGCCGGGTGCGGGCCCCGATTGGGCAGGGCACGGCCGGGCACCATAGCGGGTATCTCCGACCAGGGGATGTCCCACCCCGGCCAGGTGGACCCGTATCTGATGCAGGCGTCCCGTCCGCGGGGTCACCAGGAGCAGGCTGGCATTCTCCCAGTGGCGCAGGACGCGATATGCGGTTACGGCGGGTTTCCCCGCTACCGGGGCAACGATTTCCACTTCGCGCTCTTCCGCGCGCGCGGGTACCCCCTCCGCCACTCCCAGGTACTCCCGCCTCATCTCTCCCCTTTCGCGCAGGAGACAGAGACGGTGCGCCACCACCGGGGACAGGGCAAACACGACCAGCCCCGAAGTCCCCCGGTCCAGGCGGTTGACGGGGCGGGGGACCGCGTCCGCTCCACGTGCCGCCAGCCATGCCACCACCGCGTTGGCCAGGGTGCCCGCCTTCTCGTGGGCGGGATGCACCAGCATCCCCGCCGGCTTGTTCACCACCAGCAGGTGATGGTCCCAGTACACCACCTCGAGAGGGAGATCCTCGGCGGCGACTGTCCTCGTGCCGGCGTCTCCCCTGACTTCCACCTGATCACCGGCGTGCAGGACGTGGTCCAGGCGGACCGGCCGGCCGTTCACCGTGACCTCGCCAGCCCGCTTCAGACGCCGCAACAGTCCGCGCGACGCACCCCGGGCGCGCAGGGCCGCGCCCACCCGCATCCCGCTCTCGTTCTCCCCCGCGGTGAATCGCATCCACATTCCCACCGCCACCCACCGTCCCGCACCCCATCATAGCACGCCCGCGGACAACCGGCAGGGAAACCGGCGACCGCAGGCGAATGGGAGCCCGGAACCGATCCCCTTACCAGAAGACATTACCGGGGGAAGGCTGGTGGTGATGATGGCAAAAGCAGGCGTGGGCGAGATCCTGTACCTCTCTCGCGCGGACGTGGAGCGTGTGGGCCTCACCATGCCCGAGGTGATCGAGCTGGTTGAACAGGCCTTCCGGGAAAAGGGTGGGGGCTTCGTGGAGGTACCGCCCAAACCGGGGCTGCACCCGGCGGGGGATGCCTTCATCCATGCCATGCCCGCCTGGCTCAGCCGCATGGGTGCGGCCGGTATGAAGTGGGTCTCCGGCTATCCTCAGAATCAGGCCCGCGGGCTACCTTACATCAGTGGTCTCATCATCCTCAACGATCCCGAGACGGGCATTCCGCGGGCGGTAATGGACTGCAGCTGGGTGACGGCGGTGCGCACGGCCGCAGCCACCGCCGTGGCGGCCAGGTACCTGGCGCGCCCGGATGCCCGGGTGATGGGTATCCTCGGCCTGGGTGTGCAGGGGCGCGCCAACCTGGAGGCCGTGCGGCACGTGCGCGACATCCGGGAGGTGCGTGCCTACGACATCGTCCCCGAGCGCCGGGACGCCTACGCCCGCGAAATGCAGGCGGCTACCGGCGTGCGGATCGTGCCCGTCGATACGCCGCGGGACGCCGTGGAAGGCTGCGACATCGTGGTCACCGCCGGGCCCATCCTCAAACACCCCACCCCCGTCATCGGGCCCGACTGGCTGAGTGCGGGCGTGCTGGCGGTACCCCTCGACTTCGACTCCTACTTCACCCCCGCCAGCATGTACGCCATGGACTACTTCGTGACCGACGACACCGCCCAGTACCTCTACTACCGCGAAAGCGGCTACTTCGCGGGGTGCCCTGACCCCCACGCCGACCTGGGAGAGGTGGTCGTGGGCAGCAAGCCGGCCCGCACCAACCCCGCTCAGCGCATCATGTCCATGAATCTGGGCCTGGCCATCGAGGACATGGCCGTGGCCCAGGCCGTCTACCGCCGGGCACTGGAGAAGGGACTCGGCACTACCCTCCCCCTGTGACCCGCTCTCCCTCGCCCTGCCCAACATGGCGAGCGACCTGACCTACAGCCTCGTCCTCGGCCCGACAGTGGTGGCGGCGCGTTAACAGCGGACCATGACGCCGACGGCGGCGGTGCGCTCGTCTTCCACCACGGCACCGTATCCCACCACCGCACGCTCGAGGGATACTCCCTCGCCCACGATGGCGTCGGCCCACACCACGGTGTCTTGCAGGCGGGCACCCTTCCCCACCCTGACCCGCGGGCCCAGCACCACCCAGGGACCAACCTGAGCGCCCTTTTCCACCCGGCAACCATCCCCCAGCACGAACGGGGGAACCAGGCGGGCGCCCCGCTCAATCACCACGTTGTCCCCTATCCAGCCTCCCCCCTGCCGAGTCCCGGCCAGGGGGATAGCGGCGCGACTCTGCAGGATGTCCCTGTGCACCTGCAGGTAGCCCGCAGGGGTTCCCAGGTCATTCCAGTACCCCACCACCGGGAACCCATACACCGGATAGCCAGCCTGGATGAGACCGGGGAAGGTCTCCCTCTCCACTGAAACCGCCCGCCCCGCGGGGATCATCTCCAGCACGCGGGGATCAAACACGTAAATTCCTGCGTTTATGTAGTTGCTGGGAGCCTCCTCCCGGCGGGGCTTTTCCACGAAGCGCCTGATACGCCCGTCGGGGGCCAGGTCCACCACCCCGTAGGGAGAAGGGTCGCTAACCGGTGTAAGGGCAATGGTCACCGCCGCCCCCCGTTCCAGGTGGAACCGGTAGAGGGCCTGCAGTTCCGCACTCGAGACCACGTCGGCGTTGAACACCAGGAAGGGTTCTTGCAGGCCGAAGGCAGCGTTGCGGATAGCACCCCCCGTCCCCAGTGGCTCCGTCTCCAGCACCAGCGAGATCCACTCGTCCAGCCCCTGGCCGCGGAAGTGGTCGCGGATCACTTCCCAGCGGTGGCACGCCGTGCACAGGATGCGACCCACTCCCTGCGCCCGGCAACTGGCCGCCAGCCTGTCCAGCCAGGGCTGGTTGGCCACGGGCACCATGGGCTTGGGGAGAGTCTCCGTCAAGGGGTGCAACCTGGTTCCCTGTCCACCGGCCAGAAAGACAGCGTCCACAGATGCCACCTCCTCCAAGACAGGGCGCAAGGCCGGCTGGCTCCGGCCTTGCCTGAATTACATTTTTAATCTAGACGAGGAAGCAGCTACCTGTCAACCTCGGCCAGGACCGGCCCCCTCTATTTTACCCGCCGCACGCCACCCTGAAGACCATCCGGCACAACCGGGACGTGACCGCCCGGCGTCCCGCTGACCTAGCGGCGGGCCCCCTTCAACCAGGGCATCATGGCCCGCAGCTTCTCGCCCACCTGCTCGATAGGATGGGCGGCCTCCCGCGCCATCAGGCTGGTAAGGACGGGCCGGCCGGCCTGGTTCTCCAGGATCCACTCTCGGGCAAACTCTCCCGACTGGATGCGGGTCAGCGCTTCCTTCATGGCTTGCTTGACCTGCGGACCCACGATGCGCGACCCCATGGTGAGGTCGCCGTACTTGGCGGTGTCGGAGACCCCGCGACGCATGTGGGTGATACCGCCCTCGTAGATGAGATCCACGATCAGTTTGAGCTCGTTGAGGCACTCGAAGTAGGCGATTTCAGGCTGGTAACCTGCCTCCACCAGGGTTTCGAAGCCGGCCTTGATAAGCGCGGTTACCCCACCGCACAGCACCGCCTGCTCGCCCAGGAGGTCGGTCTCGGTCTCCTCCCGGAAAGTGGTCTCGATCACTCCGGCCCGGGTGCACCCTATGGCCCTGGCGTAAGCCAGAGCGATCGGGTAGGCAGACCCGGACGCGTCCTGGTGCACCGCCAGAAGGGCGGGGACGCCGGCCCCCTCCAGGTACAGGCGGCGGAGCAGCGCCCCGGGGGCCTTGGGGGCCACCATGAACACGTCCACGTCGGGCGGGGGGACCACCTGACCGTACAGGATGTTGAAGCCGTGGGCGAACCCCAGGGCCTTCCCTGCCCCCAGGTGAGGTCGTACCTGCTCTTCGTACACCTGGCGGTGCTGGTGGTCGGGGAGGAGGAACATGATCACCTGGGACGCCGCCGCCGCGTCCGCGGGCGTCGCCACCCGGAAGCCATCCCCACTCGCCCGATCCCACGAGGGGCCGGGACGGAGGCCAACCACCACTTCGATGCCGCTATCCCTCAAGTTCTGCGCTTGCGCACTTCCCTGGCTGCCATAGCCCAACACGGCTACCCGCAAGCCTTGCAACCGCCCCAGGTCGGCGTCCCGGTCGTACAGTACCCTGGCCATGCCACATACCTCCTCTCGATTCCTTGCTGCCACGGGCCATGGCGATCTTGCCCGTGCGGACCACTTCCATGATCCCGAACTCGCGCAGAAGTTCCACCATGGCCGACACTTTGTCTTCGTCCCCGGTAATTTCGATCACCAGGCTGCGCCGGGCAACATCCACGATCTTGGCCCGGAAAATATCCACAACCTGCATAATGGCGGCCCGCTGGGCCGGGGGAGCATGCACCCGCACCAGCGCCAGTTCCCGGCCGATGGCATCGGGTTCCTCGAGGGCTGACACCTTGATCACGTTGATCAGCTTGTGCAGCTGCTTCTGCACCTGCTCCAGGACGTGCTCGTCCCCGTCCACCACGATGGTCATGCGGGAAAGAGAGGGGTCCTGTGTGACACCCACCGCCAGACTCTGAATGTTGAATCCCCGCCGGCCGAACAGGCCGGCCACCCGGGCGAGAACACCGGGCTGATTTTCCACCAGCACGGAAAAGGTGCGCTTCATGCCTCATCACCCCCTTCACCAGCTCACGATGATGCGGGCCAGAGGCTCCCCGGCGGGTACCATGGGGAGCACCTTTTCGTCCGCGGGCACCAGGCAGTGCAGCAGCCCGGGCCCCGGCTCGGCCAGCAACGCCGACAAACCGTCTTCCAGCTCGCCGGGATCAGTGACCCGCCAGGCCCTGATCCCATACGCCTGAGCCAGCGCCAACCAGTCGGGTCCCTGCAGGGACACCGCCACCAGGTTGCCCCCGAAGAACATGTCCTGCCACTGACGAACCATGCCCAGGCTGCCGTTGTCGAGAAGCACTATCTTGATGGGAAGTTGCTCCTGCTTCACGGTAGCAAGTTCCTGCAGATTCATCTGCAGGCTCCCATCTCCCGTCACCAGCACCACCGTCTTATCCGGGCACCCCACCTGGGCTCCCACGGCGGCAGGGAGGCCGTATCCCATGGCCCCCAAGCCACCCGAGGTGAGGAGGGTACGGGGATGATAGAAGGGATAGTGCTGCGCCACCCACATCTGGTGCTGACCCACGTCAGTGACCAGTACCAGGCGGCCCTGGCGGGCCAGGTCGCCGGTAGCGCTGGCCAGGGCCCGCACGACGCGCACGCCCATGCCATCCTGCCCCGCCCGACACCGGAAGGAACCTACCTGCGCGAGCCACTCGTCGTTGCGCCTCTCCGGTACCAGGGGGATGAGGGCCTCCAGCACCCGCCCCACGTCTCCCACAATGGGAATGTGCGCGGGCACGTTCTTTCCCAGCTCGGCGGGATCCACGTCCACGTGAATGACCTGGGCTCCCTGGGCAAAAGCCTCCCGTTTTCCCGTCACCCGGTCGCTGAACCGCACCCCCAGGGCCAGCAGCACGTCACATTCCTGGACAGCCCGGTTGGCCGCCACGGTGCCGTGCATCCCTATCATCCCGAGGAACAGGGGATGATCGGCCGGCATCGTCCCCAGACCCATGAGGGTGCTGGCCACGGGAAGGCCAGCCTTCTCGGCCAGACCCACCACGAGGGGGCCGGCTTCCGCCCACTTCACCCCGCCCCCGCTCAAGAGGAGCGGCCGTCTTGCCGATGCCAGTGCCTCCGCCGCCCTGGCCACCTGGGCGGGGTGGCCGTCCCGACGGGGCTTGTATCCCGGCAGCCGGGGGGTGGCATCGACTCCGGCCGGGACCTCTCCCTCCGCCACGTCGCGCGGCAAATCCACCAGGACCGGCCCTTTGCGCCCCGCCTGGGCCAGGTATATCGCCTCGTTCAGTACCCGGGGCAGATCCTCCACCCGGCTCACCAGGTAGTTGTGCTTCGTAAGGGGCATGGTGGCCCCGAAGATGTCCGTCTCCTGGAAGGCATCCCGCCCCAGCTGGCCGGTGGGAACCTGACCGGTGACGGCCAGCACCGGCACCGAATCCAGGAAGGCGTTGGTCAGTCCGCACAGGAGGTTGAGCGCCCCCGGTCCGGAGGTGGCGATGCAGGCCCCCAGCCTGCCCGTGGCGCGGGCGTAACCGTCGGCGGCCATGGCGGCCGCCTGCTCGTGTCGTACCAGGACGTGGCGGATCGACGGGGGTAGCACGTCGTACACGGGGATGACCGCCCCGCCCGGATAACCGAATATCACCTCGACCCCGTGCTCAACCAGCGAACTCCAGAGGAACTGCGCTCCCGTCATCGCCGTTCGCCCCCCGTGGACGCGGTCAAGACCGCACAGCGGGCGGCATCTGTCACCAGTGCCCGGTAGCGTTGCAGGATGCCCGCGGGCACTTCCCGCACCGGGCGCTGCCAGGCGGCCCGACGCCGGGAGAGTTCCTCCTCAGAAACGAGCAGGTCAAGCCGGGCAGCGGCCACGTCCAGTGAGATGAGGTCGCCGTCCTCCACCAGGGCCAGCGGCCCGCCCGCGTACGCCTCCGGGCTGACGTGTCCCACGGCCCCGCCCCGGGAGGCCCCGGAGAAACGGCCGTCGGTGATCAGGAACACCTTGCCTTCCAGCCCTCGACCCGTCAGCGCGGACGTGGCCTGCAGCATCTCCCGCATCCCGGGGCCGCCCGCAGGACCCTCGTACCGGATCACCAGCGCCTGCCCGGCCTCAACCTGGCCTGCCAGGATGGCTTCGACTGCCTGCTCCTCTCCATCGAACACCCGTGCCCGGCCCTGTTGCCGCCAGGCCTCGGGGGCAAGTGCGGCCGTCTTGATGATGGCCCCGGACGGCGCCAGGCTCCCGTACAGCACGCGCAGGCCACCCGTGCTCGCCCAGGGGTCGGCCAGAGGACGCACGACCTGACCGTCGGGGCCGGGCGCGTTCCGCACGTTTTGGGCCACGGTGGCTCCGGTCACGGTGAGGGCTTCACCCTCCAGCAGGCCGCCCTCGTACAGCTCCCTCATCACCACCGGCAAACCACCCACCCGGTCCAGGTCCTCCACGAACAGGTCTCCGGCGGGACTGAGTCGGCAAATGTGGGGGGTACGGCGGCTGATGCGGTCCGCCAGCTCGAGGTCGAACCTCACCGCCGCTTCGGCCGCGATCGCCCCCAGGTGCAGGATGCTGTTGGTTGAACCCCCCAGGGCCATATCCACGGCCAGGGCATTCGCCACCGCCGGGGGAGTGACAATACGGGAAGTGCGCAGGTCCGCCCGCCAGGCCGCCACCGCCTGCCTTCCCGTGGCCCGGGCCAGGGCCAGGCGACGGCTCGAGGTGGCCGGCACGGTGGCGCTGCCGGGCAGGGCCATCCCCAGGGCCTCCGCCATGGCAGCCATGGTGTTGGCGGTGAACATACCCGCGCACGAACCCGGACCCGGACAGGCGGCCATTTCCACCTCGCGCAGGCCAGCTGCGTCCAGCCGTCCGTCAGCATGGGCCCCCACCGCCTCGAAGACGTCCGAGAGGTCAAGCCTCCTGTCTCCCAGTTTCCCCGCCAGCATGGGACCTCCCCCGCAAAATATGGCGGGGATGTCCAGGCGGGCCGCAGCCATGAGCATGCCCGGCACGATCTTGTCGCAACTGGCCACCAGCACCACGGCATCGAGGGCATGAGCCTGGACCATGACTTCCACGCAGTCGGCGATGAGTTCCCGGCTGGGAAGAGAGTACCGCATGCCCGCGTGACCCATGGCCAGGCCATCGCACACTCCCGGAACACCGAAGGGAAGGGGGATTCCTCCCGCCTCCCGGACGCCCTGGGCCACCGCCTCGGCCAGGGTCCCCAGGTGCATGTGGCCGGGCACCAACTGGCCCCAGGAAACGGCGATCCCCACCAGGGGCCGGGCCAGGTCGTCGTCGCCCAGGCCCAGGGCACGCAAAAGGGAACGGTGGGGAGCTCGTTCCGGTCCCCTCTTGATGACGTCGCTCCTCATGATCGCTCGCCTCCACCTCGCGCCCCTACCAGACCCCGCGTTGAGGAAGGAGCGTTGCGGGTGAGCTCATGGAAGGCTTCCGTGAGCCGCTGCGTGACCGGCCCCGGCTTACCCGTTCCCACCTGGCGCCCGTCCACCTCCACCACGGGCATGATCTCGCAGGCGGTGCCGGTGAGGAAGCACTCGTCGGCCACGTACAGGTCGTGCCGGCAGAAAAGCTTCTCTTCCACCGGGACACCCATGCCGCGGGCCAGTTCCATCACTGCGGCGCGGGTGATCCCTTCCAGGATGCCCACGAACGCCGGAGGCGTGATGAGGACGCCCCGGCGCAGGATGAATATGTTCTCGCCGGTGGCCTCCACCACATAGCCCTCCGGGTTGAGCAGGATGGCCTCCGGATACCCCGCCAGCACGGCGTCCAGCTTGGCCAGGATGTTGTTCAGGTAGTTAAGGGATTTCACGCGGGGGTTGAGGGCGTTGACCCCCACCCGCTGGGTGGAAGCGGTCATGGCCCGCAACCCCTGCCGGTACAGTTCCGGCGGATACAGGGCGATATGGTCGGTGATGATGATCACGTTGGGGGAAGTACACTTTCGCGGGTCGAGCCCCAGGTCTCCCTCCCCGCGGGTCACTATCAGGCGGATGTATGCATCCGTGAGGCCGTTAGCCTCCAGGGTGGAGTAGATGGCCTCCCCCATCTGCTCGATCCCGATGGGGATGGTTAGCATGATCGCCCGTGCCGACTCGTACAGGCGCACCAGGTGTTCCTCCATCTTGAACACCCGGCCTCCGTAGGCGCGGATCCCTTCGAATACCCCGTCCCCGTACAGGAGGCCGTGGTCGAAGACGGACACCCGGGCCTCTTCCGCGGGCACCAGCTTACCGTTGAAGTATACGAGCATCGTTATCCCTCCCGAATGGCTTCTCGAACCAGGTCCCCCATGGCCGCCGTGCCCACCACGCGCGACCCGGGTTCCTCCAGGTCAGGCGTGCGGTAACCCGCTTCCAGCACCCGCCGGACGGCGGATTCTATGCGCGCGGCGGCCCGTGCACCCTGCCCGCCGGCACACGCGTACTGGAGCAGCATGCCCGCACTCAGGATAGCCGCCAGGGGATTGGCCCGGTCCTGTCCCGCCAGAGCGGGCGCCGACCCGTGCACGGGCTCGAACAGGCCCGGACCCGCATCGCTCAGCGAAGCCGAAGGCAAGAGCCCCAGGGATCCCACCAGCGCCCCGCCCAGGTCGCTCAGGATGTCCCCGAAGGTGTTCTCGGTGACCACCACATCCAGCCGCCAGGGCCGCAACACCATTTCCATGGCGGCAGCATCCACATACATGTGCTCAGTGTCCACCTCGGGATAAGCTGATCGCAGAGCCTCTACCATTTCCCGCCATAACCGGGAACTGGAGAGGACGTTTGCCTTATCCACCGACAGAAGGCGCCGCGAGCGCTCACTGGCCAGCCGGAATGCCAGCCGCACCACCCGCTCGATCTGGCGGCTGGTGTACCACATGGTGTCGACGGCGACGGACCCGCAGCCGTCCGCCCAGCGCCCGCTGGGCTTACCGTAATAAAGGCCCCCTGACAGTTCCCGCACCACCAGGATGTCCAGACCCCGCTCGAGGATCTCGGGCCGCAGAGGGGATGCTCCCGCCAGAGAGGGATAAAGCTTCACGGGCCGCAGGTTGGCCCACAGGCCCAGACCCTGGCGCAGGGCCAGCAGCCCTGCCTCCGGGCGCCTGTCCGCGGGCAGGCCGTCCCAGCGCGGACCCCCCACCGCCCCCAGCAGCACCGCGTCCGCCTGCCGGCAAGCCCGCAACACCTCTTCGGGAAGAGGCTCACCCGCCTCATCGATGGCCGCCCCGCCCACGGGAAAGTATTCGCATGCCAGCGCGATCCCCTCCGCCGCCGCGGCCACCTCCATGACCTTCACCGCCTGGGCAATCACCTCGGGCCCGATGCCGTCCCCGGGCAGAACCACCACCTTCAGGCGGCAGCCATCCATCCCCCCCGCACCCCGAGCACCCTCACCAGCGCTCACCGGTCACATCCTCCCCCGGCCCCGCGCACGAGGCGCTGTCTGACGTACTCCACCAGGCCTCCCGCCTGCCACACCTCTCGGGCCGCTCCCGCCGGGAACGTCACCGGGATACCCTCTCCCGAGGAGAGGTACAGCACCCCGTCCTCCCCGTCTATCAGGATCTCTTCGCCCGGCTGTACCCGTGCAGCTGCTTCGGCCGACTCCACGAGCAGCAGGCCCAGGTTTACGGCGTTGCGGAAGAATATGCGGGCGAAGGAGGCAGCCACCACTGCCGCCACCCCGCAGGCCTGCAAGGCCCGGGGGGCGTGTTCCCGCGAGCTGCCGCAGCCGAAGTTCCTCCCCGCCACCACCACGTCCCCGGGGCGCACCCGGGCCGGAAACTCCGGGTCTGCCACCTCCAGACAGTGTGCCGCCAGCACCTGGGGATCGTGGGTGTAAAGATAGCGGGCCGGAATAATGACGTCGGTGTCCACGTCATCCCCGAACTTCCACGCCCTACCCGCGATGCGGGCCACCCTAGATCACCTCCTCCGGGTGCGCGATGCACCCCGCCAGTGCAGTTGCGGCCGCCACCGCCGGACCGGCCAGGTACACCCTGCTCTCCGGGTGACCCATCCGACCCCGGAAGTTCCGGTTGGTGGTGGCCAGACAAACCTCGCCCTCGGCCAGCACCCCCATGTGGCCGCCCAAACAGGGACCACAGGTGGGAGTAGAAACCGCCGCTCCCGCTTCCAGGAAAACGTGGATTAACCCCGCCTGCAGGGCACGCCGGTAGACGTCCTGCGTGGCGGGGATGACGATCAGCCTCACCCGCGGGTGAACCTTCCTGCCCGCCAGGATCTCCGCCGCGACGGCGAGGTCGTACAGCCGCCCGTTGGTGCAAGAACCGATGACCACCTGATCCACCGGCGTCCCCGCCACCTCGCGGATCGGCACCACGTTGGCAGGCGAATAGGGACACGCCACCTGGGGCTCTAGGCCTGATACGTCCCAGGTGTAACGACCGGCCACTTCCGCCCCCGCCTCGCTTTGCCAGTCACCCATGGGCACCAACCCGGCTTTCGCCCCCGCCTCCACCGCCATGTTGCACAGGGTCAGCCTGCCATCGAGGGGAAGTGCGGCTACAGCCTCCCCGCCGAACTCCAGCGCCATGTAGTTGGCACCTTCCGTCCCCAGTCGGGATATCAGGAACAGGGCCAGGTCCTTGCCCCCCACCCAGCGTGGCAACTGCCCCTTGAACTCCACACGGAGAGTGGCGGGAACGCGGAACCACAGTTCGCCGAGAGCCATGGCACAGGCCAGGTCGGTGGACCCCACCCCGGTGGCAAAAACACCCAGGGCGCCACAGGTGCAGGTGTGGGAATCCGCTCCCACCAGGAGGTCCCCCGGGCGCAGGATTCCCAGCTCCGGCAACAACGCATGCTCGATGCCCATTCGACCCACTTCGTAATAGTGGACGATGCCCTGCTCGCGGGCGAATTCCCTGGTCACCCGGGCCTGAGCGGCCGAGGCGATGTCCTTGGCGGGCAGGAAATGGTCGGGCACCAGGATAATCCGGCCGGGATCAAAAACCCGGTCGCACCCCATGGCCCGCATCTGGTCTATGGCCAGGGGAGCGGTGATGTCGTTCGCCAGACACCAGTCCACCCGAGCCCACACCGTCTCCCCGGGCTCCACCTGCTTGCGCCCGGCGTGGGCAGCCAGGATCTTCTCCGCAGCCGTCATGGGTCGGGACACCTCAATCCACTCCTCCCACGGCAGCCTGGCGCCGCACGGGCATGCCGCTCAGCCAGCGGTTCACCGCCTGCAGGTAGGCTCGCACGGTGGCCTCCAGCACGTCCGTGCTCACGCCTCGCCCGGAGTACACGGCCCCGTCCCGCTCCACGCGCACGGCGGCTTCCCCCAGGGCATCCTTGCCTCCGGTCACCGCCTTCAGGGAGAACTCCAGCAGGTGGAAGTCCGCCCCCACCGCCCGCTCCACCGCCCGCAGCAGGGCGTCCACGGGGCCATCGCCGCAAGCCGCCTCCTGGACCACCTGGCCTTCTTTCACCAGGGACACGGTGGCCGTGGGCAAAGAGCGGTTGCCCGTGGAGACCTGGAAGCAGTCCAGGGCCCAGATTTCCGGTTCCTTGAGCACCTCGTTTTCCACCAGGGCCTCCAGATCCCGGTCGGATATGTCCTTCTTGCGATCGGCCATCTCCTTAAAGCGGGCGAAGGCCCGCTCCACATCCTCGTCCCGCAACTGGTATCCCAGGGCCAGCAGCCGCTCCCGGAAGGCGTGGCGGCCGGAGTGCTTGCCCAGCACCAGACGTCCGGCCGGGACGCCCACATCCTCGGGGCGCATGATCTCGTAGGTGGTCCTTTCTTTCAGGACGCCGTCCTGGTGGATGCCCGACTCGTGCGCGAAGGCGTTGGCCCCCACCACCGCCTTGTTGGGGGGCACAGGCATGCCCGTCAGGGTGGCCACCAGGCGGCTGGTGCGGTATATCTGGTCGGTGGCGATCCCCACCGTGGCCCCCAGGGCATCCTGCCTGACCTTCAGGGCCATGACCACTTCTTCCAGCGAGGCATTCCCCGCCCTCTCCCCGATGCCGTTCATGGCGCACTCCACCTGGGTAGCTCCTGCCTCCACTGCCGCCAGGGAATTGGCCACCGCCAGGCCCAGGTCGTCGTGGCAGTGAACTGATATGACGACGTTATCGATCCCCCGGACATTCTCGCGCAGGTAGCGGATGAGACCGGCGAACTCGCGCGGGGTGGTGTATCCCACCGTGTCCGGCACGTTGATGGTAGTGGCTCCCGCCTCGATGGCGGCTTCAAACAAGCGGCACAGGAACTCGGTACGGCTGCGGGTGGCATCTTCGGCCGAAAACTCCACATCGGCCGTGTACTGACGGGCCCGCTTCACCGCCGCGACCGCGGCTTCCAGCACTTCACGCGGCTCCTTCCGCAGCTTGTATTTCATGTGCACATCCGAGGAGGCGATGAAGGTGTGGATGCGTTTCCGCTCTGCCCCCGCCAGAGCCTGGGCAGCCCGGTCGATGTCCACCGCGTTGGCGCGGGCCAGGGCACAGATCACTGGCCCCTTCACTTCCTGCCCGATCGCCTTCACCGCCTCGAAATCCCCTGGCGACGCCACCGGAAACCCGGCCTCTATGATGTCGACCCTGAGGCGCGCCAACTGGCGGGCAATCTCCAGCTTTTCCGCCGGAGTCAGGCTCACTCCGGGCGACTGCTCACCGTCCCGCAAGGTGGTGTCAAATATCAACACACGTCTTTCCACCTGCCACCCCTCCTGAATCGTTAGCAGTCCCATCAATACAAAGAACCCGAAGAGGCATGGATCCTTCCGAACAGGAACCTGCCGCTCGGGTCTTTTGTACCCACGGTGTACCCGGGAGGGCACCTCCTGGCCCCTGCTCCCGGGCCGATACCGCTTGGTCGCTGGCCACCCGGACCACGACGCCGGATGCGGAACCCTAGGTATCCTTCCTGCGACCTCGTGTGGTGCTTTTGACTAAGCCATATACGACGTCGCTGTCAGGATTCCTCCTGCGCCTGGGCACGAACTTCGCCGACGGCGCGCGCCAGGGCTGCCTCGATGCCGGCCGGGTTGCGCCCCCCGGCTTCCGCCATGTGGGCTTTGCCCCCACCACCCCCGCCCACCAGGGGAGCCAGGGACTTGATCAGGCGGCCGGCGTGCACGCCCCGCCCGGCCAGGTCGGGGCTGACCATGGCCAGCAGATACGCGCGGCCTTCTTCCTCGGCCCCCAGGATCACGACCCCGGACCCCAGGCTGTCCCGCACGGCATCACCCAGGGTGCGCATGGCCTGCCGATCGGGGAGCGGGCAGCGAGCCGCCACCACCTTGATCCCGTCAACATCCACGGCCCCGGATGCCAGCAGCTTCGCCTCGCGGCCCAGCAGGGAGGCCTGCAGGGAGTCGATGCGCCGCTGGGCAGCAGCCACTTCCTGACGCAGTTCGGCGACCCGGGCGGGAAGCTTCTGGGGAGGAACCCCCAGAGGTCCGGCGGACTCTACCAGGAGTTCTTCCTGGCGCCGGGACCAGGCCAGAGCGGCCCTCCCCGCCACCGCCTCCACCCTCCGCACACCCGCCCCCACCGCCGAGGAGGAGGTGAGGCGGAACATCCCCACCTGCCCGGTAGAACGCACATGGGTGCCGCCGCACAGTTCAAGGCTGAAATCCCCCATGCGCACGACCCGCACCGTGTCCCCGTACTTTTCTCCGAAGAGAGCCACCGCCCCCATGGCCATGGCCTCTTCCCGGGAAGTGAACAGTACCTCCACGGGGAGGTCGGCCATCACCTGCTCGTTCACCAGGTCTTCCACCTGGCGCAGCTGGGCCGGGGTTGGGGCCTCATAGTGTACGAAGTCGAAGCGCAGGCGGTCGGGTGCCACCAGGGAGCCGGCCTGAGTGGCATGGCTGCCCAGCACCTGCCGCAGGGCCCGGTGCAGGAGGTGAGTGGCCGTGTGGTGACGGGCGGTATCCAGGCGGCGGTCCCCATCCACCCGCGCCCGCACCCGGTCTCCCACCCGCAGGGAGCCCCGCTCCACCTCTACCAGGTGCAGGATGCGGCCCCCGGGAGTGCGCTGGACATCCAGCACGCCGGCGGTCATGGCCCCGTGCTCCAATTCGCCCGTATCTGCCACCTGCCCGCCCGCCTCGGCGTAAAACGGCGTCCGGTCGAGCAGCACCCGCGCCCGCCCGCCCGCGGGCACCTCATTGAGCAGCCTGTCCCGCCCGAGAGCCTCATTTCCCTGGCCCGCGGCGGGCTCGATCGCCCGGCTCTGTGCCGCCTGGACCGGCCCGCGTTCCGCCGGCCCAGCCGTCCACCCGTCGGCTTCGCCGGGCGGCAGGAGGGCGAGCACCACCGCCTCTTCCTCCAGGCGGTCATATCCGACGAAATCCGTCGCCGGATACTGGGAGAGGAGCATGTCCAGCGGGGAACCGATGTCCCACCCCTCGACCGCTCGCGCCGCCCGCGCCCTCTCCCGCTGCTCCTCCATGGCCTGCTCGAACCCTTCCCGGTCCAGACCCAGGCCGTGTTCCGAGGCGATGTCGGCGGTCAGGTCGGGCGGGAACCCGTAGGTGTCGTACAGGAGGAAGGCATCCCGCCCGGGCAGCCTGTCCAATCCCTTCTCCTTTGCCGCCGCCACCAGTTCCAGGGCCCGCGCCGTGCCTTCGGCCAGGGTCTGGCGGAAGCGTTCCTCTTCGGCGCGCAGCACGCCGGCCACCTGGGCGGCGGCGGCCCGTAGGTGGACGTAGGGATCCCCCATGATGTCCACCACCACCGGCACCAACCGGTGCAGGAAGGGTTCGCCGATGCCCAGAGACTGCCCGTAACGCACCGCGCGACGCAAAAGTCGCCTTATCACGTACCCCCGCCCTTCGTTGGAGGGCAACACCCCCTCGGCCACCGCAAAGGCGATGGCCCGCAGGTGGTCGGCTATCACCCGCATGGCCACGTCGTCCGCTTCGCTGGCTCCGTACCGTTTGCCCGCCAGCCGCGCCGCCTCGTTCACTAAGGGGAAGAGCAGGTCGCTCTCAAAGTTGGAGCTAACCCCCTGCATCACGGAGGCGATGCGCTCCAGACCCATCCCGGTATCGATGTTCTTGCGGGGCAGGGGAACATACTCGCCGTTTTCCAGGTGGTTGAACTGGCTGAACACCAGGTTCCACAACTCCAGGTACCGTGAGCACTCGCACCCCGGCCGGCAGTCGGGCGACCCACATCCGAAGGCCGGTCCCCGGTCGATGTAGATTTCCGAGCAGGGTCCGCACGGGCCGGGGCCGATATCCCAGAAGTTGGTCTCGTCGTCCACCACCCTTTCGCGCGGCAACCCCACGTCCCGGACCCATATCTGGCGAGCCTCGTCGTCGGTGGGGTGAACGCTGGCCCACAATTCCTGGCGCGGCAACCCCAGCACCCCGGTCAGGTACTCCCAGGCCCAGACGATGGCCTCCCGCTTGAAGTAGTCGCCGATCGAGAAGTTGCCCAGCATTTCGAACAGGGTGTGATGGCGCGGCGTGTGCCCCACGTTCTCGATGTCGGTCGTCCGTAAGGAGAGCTGACTGGATGCCAGCCGGCGCCGCGGGGGCTCCACCTTGCCCGCGAAGTACGGCTTGAGGGGCGCCACGCCGGCGTTGATCCACAGCAGCGTGGGGTCATCCCGCGGCACCAGCGGGGCACTATCCAGCACCAGATGATCTCGCGCCGCGAAGAAGTCCAGGAACTTCTGCCTCAACTCTCTTCCCGTCACCCTCATCTCCTCCTCTACTAGCTTTGCACGGCCGGGCTTCACACGGGGCTTTCGTCCCACTGGCGACAAAAAGGATCCCTCGCCCGCAGGGGCGAGGGATCGGTCGCGGTACCACCCTGTTCACCGCCGCGTCACCGCGACGGCCTCAGCGGGTGCGAGCGCACTCCGAGCCCCATCCCGGCGTCCTCGCGCGTCTCGGGATGCGCACCACCCTGTGCTTAACGGACACCACCGCCGGCGCCTACTCGCCCGGCCATCGGCACTGCGAACTTTCGGCATCGGAACTCGGGGGAGGCATTCAGCCGCTTCCCCGGGAAGCCTCGCAGCCGTGGGCTTCCTCTCTGCACGGTCAGGCGGCTTACTCGGCCCCGTCATCGCTTTGTCCATGATTCTACGGGACCATCCTCCTCCTGTCAATGTCAACGCCACAGTGGCGGCTGACCGGCTCACGGCTCCCCGCAGGCAAACGCGTAAGGCCCCGAAGATCCTGCCGCGCCGGCTCTTGGCTGGGGAGCATGTGGCAAGGTAGAATGGCTCCAAGGCAGTACGAACAAAGGGGGGGCCGGAATGCGGGATCCCGTCGACCACGTCCGGGAACTGGCGGTGGGGATTGGGCCTCGGGGAGCTACCACCGAGGGCGAGCGCCGGGGCTCCGAATATGCACGGCGCGAGATGGAGCGCTGGGCCGCCAGCGTGAAAGTGGAGCCGTTTGCTTCCTGTCCTTCGCTGAGCTGGCCCTGGGGACTGGTGGCATTGCTCCTGCTGGCCAGCTCGGTGCTGATCTGGGTGCGGCCCTGGTTGGCCGTGGCCACTGCTGCTGCGGGATTCGTCGCCTTCGCGGGGCTGGCCCGGGGCTCCTTCGAGGTGGGGCGGCTGTTCCCCGGGCGGCCCAGCCGGAACGTCCTGGGAATAGTGAGGCCCCGGGGAGAAGTACGCCACCGGGTGATCCTGGCCGCCCACGTGGACACCACGCGCTCTGCGCTGTTCTATCATCCCCGGCGCCTGCACCTCTTCCGGCTCAACCACATCCTCAACATCACCACCAGCGGCGGCCTGCTCTTATTCAGCCTCCTGGCGGCTCTCAGAATTCCCCCTGCCGTAGTATGGTGGCAGGTGCTCAGCCTGCCCCTGGCCGTCATAGCGCTCTACGGCGGGTACGTCCTGCTGCACCGGGAGTTGTTCTGCGACTACATTCCTGGCGCCAACGACAACGCGTCCGGGGTGGCCGTGGCCCTCTCGGTGGGGGAAGCGGTGGCGGCGGAGCCCTTGGAAACCACCGAATTGTGGTGCCTGATCACGGGATGTGAGGAAGTAGGATACGCAGTGGGCATGGATCGCTTCGTCCGCGCCCACATCGGGGAACTCAGGGATGCCGACATCCTGGTGCTGGATTCGGTGGGCGCCGGCCACATCCGCTACCTCACCGGCGAAGGAATCATGGGGTACCTGCCCATGGCTCCCGACTTGGTGAGCCTGGCCGCCGAGGTCGCGGGCACGTTTCCCGAGTGGGACATCCGGGGGACCAGATTCGGCCTGGGCTACACCGACGCCACCCCCGCCCTGATGCGCGGTCTCCGGGCCCTGGCCCTCTTCACCCTGGACGACCGCGGGCTGATCAGGAACTACCACTGGCCTTCCGACACCCTCGAGAACATCGAAGCCGAGACTCTCCGCCGGGTTACCACCTACACCCTGGCCCTTGTCCGCGCCATTGACCGGCGCCGCGCAACCGGCGACAGCACACCGCCGGTCTCCGGAACCAGGCATTCGCATGGAGGAGGAGGCACCTCGTGACGGGAACGCTCATCAACACGGCCACGGTAATCGCGGGAGGCACCGCCGGCACCCTGCTGGGAAACCGGCTCCCCGCCCGGGTGCGGGAGACCGTGATGGACGCCCTGGGGCTCACCACCATTCTCATCGGGCTCAAGATGGCCCTGGAAACCTCCAACGTGCTGCTCCTCTTGGGTAACCTGCTCCTGGGAGGCATCGTGGGGGAACTTCTGGATATCGATGCCGCCCTGAACCGCCTGGCCAGGCGCCTGGAGGAAAGGATCTTCGCCCGCTCCTCCGGGAAAGCAGGTACCGGAGGCCAGTTCGCGCGGGGCTTCGTCACGGCTTCCCTGGTGTTCTGTGTGGGGCCCATGACCATCATGGGTTCCATCCAGGACGGCCTCACCGGCGACTACAGCACTCTGGCCATCAAGGCCATGCTGGATGGATTCGCCGCCCTCGCCTTCGCTTCGTCCCTGGGTATGGGTGTGACCTTCTCCGCCCTGGTGGTACTGGTCTACCAGGGAAGCCTCACTCTGGCGGCTACCTGGGCGCAGGCGATCCTCACGCCTCCCATGGTGGCGGAGATGACCGCCACCGGCGGGCTGCTCATATTCGCCATCGGCCTGGGACTGCTGGAACTAAAGCGCATCCGGGTCGCCAACCTGCTCCCCGCGATCTTCCTGGCCCCGGCGCTGGTCGCCCTGCTCAACTGAATGCTGCTCGCTTAGCTGAGATAAGGGTTGGTCGTCGGCCCTCGTGAACCCCGGCCGCTGACTGCGGGCGTGCCGGGAGGCCAGGTAGGATTCCAGGATGAGGACCGCCGCCGTTTTGTCGATCACCTGACGCCGCCGGCGCCTGCTGAGGTCGGCATGGATCAGCAGGCGCTCGGCCTGGCGGGTGGTGAGGCGCTCGTCTTGCAGGCGCACGGGGAGGCCGGTGGCAGCCTCCAGCCGGCGGGCAAAGTTCTCGGCCTGCTGAGCCTGGGGACCGCGGCTGCCGTCCAGGGAAAGCGGTAACCCCACGACCAGTTCCGTCACACCCCACTCCCGCACCAGGCGAAGCACCTCGCCCAGGTCGTGCTCACGGTTGCGCCTCCGGATCACGCCTATGCCCTGGCCGGTCAGCTCAAGGGGATCGGACACGGCAACCCCGATCGTCTTGCTGCCCACGTCAAGCGCCATAATCCTGCCCAACAGCCGTTCACCATCGAGGATCATACCACGACTGGCGACTGCTGTCACTATCGATCCCCCGCCGGTGACCGGCTCGGGTGCCCACCCCAACGCACCGCCACGCTCGTGCCTGCCAATCGGCATCCTCACCGGCCCCTTACCGCTGCCGCCCGCCGTGCCGGTCGCGGTCGGGAGTGTCGACCCAGCACTGGTATGCCAGGGACACCAGGGGACGGAGCACCCCGGCAGCAGGAACGGCCAGGATCATCCCGGTGAGCCCGCCCAGCCATCCCCCCGCCAGTACCGCCCCCGCCACCACCAGCGGATGCAGGCCCGTGCGCTGCCCCACTATGCGGGGAGTGAGCAGGCCGGCTTCAAGTTGCTGGATCACGACCAGGACCGCCACCACCTTGATCACCATGGCCGGACCCCTGGTCAGGGCCAGCAATACGGCGGGGATGCTTCCCAGGACGGGCCCGAAGTACGGCACCAGGTCCGTCAGTCCCGCCACCAGTCCCAGCAGGAGCGGGAACGGCATTCCCAGCACGAACATGGCCGCTGCCACCAGAAGCCCCACCACGCCTGCTACGATCACCTGCCCGCGGAAGAATCCCCCCACCGCCCTGTCGATCTCCGCTACCGCCCGCCAACCCTTCTCCCCCAGGTGCCAGGGAACCAGGCAGAAAAGCCAGGCCTTGATGGCTTCCAGGTCGCGCAGGAAAAAATAGGCGAGAAATGGCGAGAGAAGAAAGCTCGCCACCACGGGAGCGCTGCTCATGGCACCCCGCACCGCATCCCGGGCGCTGCTCAGCATCGCCGCCTGGGCGGTGAGCACGGCATCGTTCACTGCCGCCCGCAGAGCGGCGGGCAACCAGGGGGCAGCGAAACGTGCCTGCAGACCGGAAACCCACCTGCTGAGGCCGTCCAGGTAGAGGGGAAGCTGGGACGCCGCCATCCCCAACTCCGCCAGGAGCCGGGGCAGGAAACCCAGTAAGAAGGCGGCTGCCGCCGCTGCCATTCCGGCGTATACCGCGGCAATGGCGGCTGTGCGGCCCAGCCCCCGCTTTTGCAGCCACACCACTGCCGGGTTGAGGAGATACACCAGGGCGAGCGCCCCCAGGAAAGGCGGGAGGGTTCGCCTCACCAGGTACAGCAACAGTACCGCCGCCCCGCAGAAGCCCACCAGGGCCAGAGTCCTGCGTCCCACACGGAGCCCGGCCTGCTTTGCCGGAGCCTCTCTCCCGCTCCCGAGAGGATGTCCCTCTATCTCACCACCATCCGCACCGCGCGCGACCGGATGCCTTTCCACGCGCGCCGGATGCCGCGGCGGGCGGCTTCGCCGGCGACGTCGACCAGGCGCCGCCGCGAGATGGCCCGCGTCTCCGGAGTCATGAAGAGCGTGGCTGCGATGCCCAGGATGGACCCGGCCAGCAGGCCTCGCCAAAAACTGCCCACGACTATCACTTCCTCCATCTCAGTCCCCTATGCCCTTATTCACCCTCACCCGTGTGTTCACGTGCCCTCAGGAGTCCGGGCGCGATTCCTCCGCCCGGCGGACACCGGCGAGATCCCTCACCTCTTCCGGCCGCAAATGGACCAGGGTGCCGTCCTCTTGCACGCGGTAGACCTGGATCCCCCGCCGGCCGGCGGAGAACTCCACACAGCATTCCCAGCAATAGTATTGCCCGCTCCCCACCCTCCCGGTGGCCCTGCCACCGCAGACGGGGCACACGACAGTGTACACATTCGTCCTCCTCAAATAGAGTTGAGGGGGGCGAACCCTCGTCAGTTAGTATCCCGCCTCCAACAAAGCTTCATTCCTGCCGTCCGCCCGGCGACAAAGATGGCGGCCCATCCCACCCTGTTCTTTCGCCGCAGGGCTGGGCGATGGTGGCTCCTCCCACCACAGCATCGCCCTGGTAAAACACCACGGCCTGCCCGGGCGCGATGGCCCGCTGCGGCTCCCGGAAATCCACCCTCACGCGTCGCTCTGGCAGCGGCGTCACCAGGGCAGGCAGCGCCGGCCCGCGGTACCTCACCTGCGCTTCCACCTCGAGGGGTCCGTCAGGCCAGTCAAAGGGAATGAAGCGAGCATCCTCGCCCTCCAGGGACCGTCCCAGCAGTTCTGCCTGCCGGCCCACCACCAGAGCGTTCTCCCGGGGGCGGATTTCCACCACGTACCAGGGTCCGGGACGCCGGACGCCCAGACCCCGCCGCTGTCCCACAGTGAAGAAGGCAACGCCGGGGTGCTCACCCAGCACCTCCCCGTCGGTGCTGACGATGGGGCCGGGGGCAAAAACGCGCTCGCCGAGCCGCGAGCGCAGGAATTCGCGGTAGTCGCCGCCAGGGATGAAGCAAACCTCCTGGCTCTCCGGACGCCCCGCAGTCGGAAATCCCCTTTTGCGGGCCATTTCCCGTACCTCGGCCTTGGCCAGGTTCCCCAGGGGCAGGAGCAGGTGGGCCAGCTGTTCCTGATCGAGGTTGTAGAGGACGTAGGACTGGTCTTTCCTGCGGTCCCGGCCCCGCCAGAGCAGGTAGCGACCCGCCGGAGAAGCCAGTACGCGAGCATAGTGCCCCGTAGCCAGAAACTCGCACTCCAGGGCCCGGGCCCGGTCCCACAGGACGCCCAGCTTGATCACGCGGTTACAGACCACACAGGGGTTCGGCGTCCGGCCGGCAAGGTATTCCTGGATGAAGTGCTGCACCACAAGGCGCTCAAACTCCTCGCGCATGTCGAGCACGTAGTAGGGGATACCCAGGCGCGCCGCCACCTGGCGAGCTCCTTCAGCCGCCTCGAGGGAACAGCATACCTTCTCCACGCCGGCCTCCTCTCCCGGGAGCTTCATGGTGATGCCCACCACGGAGAAGCCGGCCTCAACCAGCAAAGCGGCGGCGACCGAACTGTCGACGCCGCCGCTCATGGCCACCAGCACCCGATCCCCGTCAGCTCGCCTGTTCACCCTCCGCCTCGTCGCCTCCAGCTCTTCCTCGGGCCATCTCGTTGCCGTCAGTGCTATCGCCCGTTGACTTATGGCTGTCGCCGTCGTCGCCCTCGCCCGCGGGCCGGACTGCACCATCGGTCTTCTGACCGTCACCGCGCGACAGGTAATCCTTGATGGCCGCGTGCAGAGCATCGGCAGCCAGGTTGGAACAGTGCATCTTGATGGGCGGCAGGCCACCCAGCGCCTCCGCGACCGCCCTGTTCGTTATCTTCATGGCCTCTTGGAGCGTCTTGCCCTTCACCAGTTCCGTCACCATGCTCGAGGTGGCAATGGCGGCGCCACACCCGAAGGTCAGGAACTTGATGTCCTCTATACGGTTATCTTTCACCCGAATGGTGATCTTCATCAGATCCCCGCACACCGGGTTGCCCACCGTACCCACCCCATCGGGGTCAGGGATCTCTCCCACGTTGCGCGGATTGGTGAAGTGCTCCATCACTTTCTGGCTGTACACTGTGATCCCCCCAACCACTTCACGGTACCCGGCTGCTCCATAGGGGCGACATGGCCCGCAGCCGGGCTACGATCTCGGCCAGGGAATCGGCCACGTAAGCGGTGTCCTCTTCCGTGGTGGACATCCCCACCGTCATACGCAGGGAGCCGTGGGCCACCTCATGCGGAATCCCCATGGCCAGCAACACGTGAGAGGGTTCCAGAGACCCCGACGTGCAGGCTGATCCAGAGGAAGCAGCTATCCCCTTCATGTCCAGGTTCAGCAGCATCGATTCTCCTTCCACGTAGCGGACGCTGATGTTCAGGTTGTTGGGCAACCTCCGCGTGGGATGCCCGTTCAGGCGCACCTCGGGTACCTTCTCCTGGATGCGCTCCCACAGGACATCCCGTACCCGGCGGTAGTGCTCCACCCGCTCGTCGAAGTGCAACCGGGCCAGTTCGGCAGCCTTACCCAGCCCCACGATACCCGGGACCCCCTCCGTGCCAGCCCTGCGCTTGCGCTCGTGCGCTCCACCGTGCTGTAGCGGCGTCAGCCGCACCCCCCGGCGCACGTAAAGGGCGCCCACACCCTTGGGCCCGTAAATCTTGTGTCCCGAAAGGGAAAGCAAGTCTACACCCAGGGCATGGACGTCTATGGGCACCTGCCCAACCGCCTGCACCGCATCGGTGTGAAACCGCACGCCCCGCTCCCGGCAGATGCGGGCGATCTCGGCCACTGGCTGCACCGTCCCCACCTCGTTGTTGGCCGCCATGATCGACACCAGGATGGTGGAGGGAGTGATGGCGCGCCCCACCTCTTCCGGGTCCACCATGCCGTACCGGTCGACAGGGAGGTAAGTGGCGCGGAACCCCTGCTTCTCCAGCCACTCCACCGTGTGGAGGACAGCGTGATGCTCCACAGTCGATGTGATGATGTGGTCGCCCTTGTCGCGCAACTCCCACGCCGTACCCTTGATGGCGAGGTTGTCGGCCTCGGTACCACCGCTGGTGAACACTATCTCCTCGGCGTCTGCCCCAATGAGCGCAGCCACCTGCGCCCTGGCCGTATCCACCCCTGCCCGCGCCTCCCGGCCGAAGGAGTGGATGCTGGAAGGGTTGCCCCAATCCTGCAACATGTAGCGCCTCATCACTTCCACCACTTCCGGGTGGACAGGAGTGGTCGCCGCATGATCAAGGTACACGCGCCGCATCTAACCGCCCCTTTCCTCGCCTGCTGATCTCCGGACCGATCCGCCAGGTGTGGCCTCCCCCGGTGATAAAACGGCATGTCCTCCCTCTGCCCGCAGTCGCACCGGGCGTACCTCTGCCCGTACTGGGCCCGGCCCCTCTACCGACACCGGAGCCGGGCACGCGTCTCCCGGCACCGGAGCGGGGCATCCGCCCTCGTTCGGCACTGCGTCTTCGCAACCTGTCTCACCGGCTTCCCGGCAGAGGTCGGCCAGCGTGATGGAATCCAGCACCCTGGCGATGCTCTGGGAAACCCGCTCCCAAACACCCCGGGCCACGCATCCCTCCGCCCGGCCGCAGTGTTCCACGCCGGCTCCCGGGACAGTGCAGTCTGTCACCGCGATGGGGCCCTCGAGGACCCGCACCACATCGCCCACCGTGATCTCCTGCGCTGGACGGGCCAACTGGTATCCACCCTGGGCACCCCGCACACTGCGAACCAGACCGGCCTCCCGGAGCGGGCCCACCAGTTGCTCCAGGTAGTGCTGCGACAGTCCCTGCCTCCGGGCGATGACATGCAGAGGGAGCGGGCCCCCGCGGGCAGAACGGGCCAGTTCGTACATCGCCTTGACTCCGTATCTTCCTTTCGTAGAAAGCTTCATGCCGACCTGGTCCCTCTGCTTTCCCGTACCGGCAATCCCGAGCAAAATACTCAAGATTTCACCCCCATGTTATCATCGCCCCGCCCACCTGTCAACTAAGAAGCCGGCGCCCGGCACGGGAGCCGGCGGGGGGCCGGGTGCAACCCCGCAAATTCCACATGTGGTATACTGGGCGGCAGCAAGGTCTCGGCAGGAGCAGGTTGTACGAGGCCCGAGATGTAGCGGCACCAATTCTGGGCCCAGTGACATCATGGAATCCCGGGGGTTGAGGAGATGAAGCGCACCACGTGTCCCTTTGACTGCTGGGATGCCTGCGGCGCACTGGTCGACGTTGGCCCGGGGAACGCGGCCACCCTCCGGGGAGATCCGGGTCACCCGTTCTCCCGGGGCACCATCTGCGGGAAACTGGCTTCCTATCCCGCCTTCCTCCGCTCGGGAGATCGTCTCACCCGCCCCCTGCTGCGGGAGGGAACTCGCTGGCGCGAGGTAAGCTGGGATGACGCCCTCGACCTGTGCGTGCGCGAGCTGGAAGAGGCAATGCGGGCCGGACCCGACGCCATCCTGTTCGATCTGGGCAACGCCAACTGCGGCGTCCTGCGCTTCGCCGGGCAGCGGTTCTTCCGCTTGCTGGGAGCCACCGTCACCACAGGCAGCCTGTGCGACATCGCAGGAGAAAAGGGTCTGCAACGCACCGCCGGGGCATGTCTCTCCCACCCCCCCTCTGACGTACTCAACAGCCGCGCCGTGATCCTGTGGGGAAGGAACCCTGCCGCCACCAACATCCACTTCTGGCGGTTCGTGCAGGATGCCCGACGCCGCGGGGCGCAGGTGGCGGCTGTAGACGTATATCCTTCCGCCACCGCCCGCCGAGCCGACCTCTTCCTATGCATCAGGCCGGGGACCGATGTGTACCTGGTCCTGGGCGTGGCTCGCGCCCTGCGCGACCTGGATCTCTTCGACCGCGACTTTCTCGCCGCTCACACCAGTGGGACGGAAGATTTCATGCCCATTGTCGATTCCCTGACCGTGGCCGAAGCAGCAAGAGCGTGCGACGTGGATCCCGACCAGATTTACCAGCTGGCCCGCCTGTATGCAGTGCGTCCTGCGTCCACCTGGCTGGGGATGGGTATGCAGCATTACCGGTGGGGGATGACAGCCGCTTCCTTCGTGGCCGCCCTGGGGGCGCTGGCCGGTCAGTTTGGCGTACCGGGGGGCGGAGTGTCCTTCTTCACCGCCAGCCTCACCCCATTCAACCTGGACTGGGCAAACCCGCCTCCCCTCCCCGGAGTGCAGCCCGGAAGCCGCCTGGTGCGCAAACCTGCTCTGGCCGCCGACCTCCTTGCGGGCCCTCCTTACCACGTCGCATGGTTCCAGGCCAGCAACATCGCCAAACAGGCCCCCGACTCGGCCGCTACAGCCCGCGCTCTGGCCAAAGTGGGATTCAAGGTAGCAGTGGAGTTGCGCATGAGCGAGACAGCCAGCCTCTGTGACCTGGTCCTGCCCGCTGCTTCCTTCCTGGAATACGAGAACGTGCGCGGGTCATACGGCACCCCCTGGGTGGGACACATGCCCGCCGTCGTACCGCCGCCGGCAGATTGCCGGTCCGAGCCAGACATTTACGCGGAATTGGCCCGTCGGCTGGGCTGCGAGTCGGAGTACCTGGCAGACGGCGGGCCGGAGGAATGGATCCACCGGGCACTGGCACCTCTGCAACGGCACGGAATCAGCCTGGAATCCTTGCGGCAAAAGGGAGGCACAGCGGTCACCGGAGACAACGCCTATCCCGCCCTCCCCTTCGCCGGGGGCATTTTCCCCACCCTGGACGGCCGCTTCCACTTTCCTACCCGGGAGGACTTCCAGCGCTACCTGACGCTCCAAAGCCAGTGGGACGAGGAGCAGGAGCCCGCGCGGTACCCGCTGCACCTCATCACCCCCAAGTCGCCGAGCCGCATCAATTCCCACGCCGCCACCGCGCAAGGCGATGCCGCTCCCAGCGCACGGCCCACCGGCACACTGGACGATCCGGGCACACCGGAGGAAGCCGCAGGGAATGGCGGGCTGCCGGTTGCCACCACTCACCCCTCCCACCTGCCGCAGGGACAGGATACGGCTCTGCTCGTCACCCCGTTGGGACGGATACGTGTCCGGCTCGTCGCTGATCCGGAGATGAAGCCGGGCATCGTGGTCATCGAGCAAGGCGGTCAGGTGCCGGGCACCATCGGGATCAACGCCCTGACACCGGCCACGGTATCGGAGGATGGGGAAGGCGCCTGCTACTACGAGGCCCGCTGCCGCCTCGAGCCATAGATTGCCGTGCCAGGGCGGGTACGGGTCGCCCCGGATCCTGCCCCTCCTGGACTACGGGACGATAGCACGCCACCCCAAGGTGTTCGTGGGATACAGCGACATCACCGCCATCCACTGCGCCCTGGCCTGACGGGGCTTTGTCCCGGCCGGGTCACCGGGCCCATCATCGGGGGTAACCTCTCCCTCCTCGTTATGAGAATCCTCCTCGCCACCCCCGCAGTCGCGGCTAACCTGCTCACGCAGGGACCGCCAGCACCTGCTCCCTGGTGCGGTTTGAACCTCATGCTGCCGGGAAGGCCGGCAGGAACCGTACGAACCTGCTGTCGAACCAACCTGCAGGCCGGCATCGGCGGTCACGCGGCGATGCGACACGCCGTTCACCCCTGGCACGGGTGGCCGGGAAGGGAGGGGCTATCGTGGAAACTGCGGACGTCGTAATCGTGGGCGGCGGCATCATGGGCTGGTGTACGGCATACAACCTGCTGGCGGGCAGGTTCCCGGGCCGCGTGGTGGTCGTGGAGCGGGATCACCTGCGCCGCCACACCTCTACCTGCCTGGCGTTAGGGGGCTTTCGCCAGCAATTCGGTACCGAAATCAACATTCGCGTCGTCCGCCAGTCGGTCTCGTTTTACGAGAACTTCGCCGAGTTCATGGAAACGCCTGACGGCCGGCCGGACATCTCCCTCCGCCAAAGGGGATACCTTTTCCTCGCCAGCGAAAAGACCTGGCCGGCATTCCTGCGGCGTCACGAACTGCAAGCGCGCCTCGGCGTAGAGGTCACGCTGCTCACTCCCCAGCAGGCAAAGGAACTGGTGCCCGAACTTGACCTCGAAGGAGTGGTGGGGGCCGCGTTCTGCCCACGAGACGGTTACCTGGATCCTCACGCCGTGCTCCAGGGGTTCGAGGCAAAAGCACGATACCTGGGAGCGGAGTGCATATATGAGGAGGCAGTAGCCATAGAGCGGGATGCTGCAGGCGTAAAGTCAGTGCGGACGACGGGGCGCACTATTGCCACCCGTGCCGTGGTAAATGCGGCCGGTGCCTGGGCGGGAGAACTGGCTCGCCTGGCGGGAGTGGATGTGCCCGTCCGGCCGTGGCGCCGCCAGGTCTACGTGTGCCGAGCGCCAGCCGCCGCCGGGCGTGAGTTCCCCATGGTGGTGGACATGACGGGAGTCCACTTCCGCAGCGAGACGGGAGACCTCATCGTCGTGGGAGGCGCCACTTCCAGCGACACCGTGACTTTCGACGCGACATGGGATCGGTCTGCATTCGTTGACGAGATATGGCCCGCCCTGGCCACCAGGGTGCCGTGCTTCGATGCGCTCCGCCTGGAAAACGGATGGGCCGGCCTTTACGACGAAAACCCCATCGACCACAACGCCATCATCGGCTGCCATCCGGAGTTGCCCGGATTTTACCTGATAAACGGATTCTCCGGCCACGGATTGATGCAGGGGCCGGCGGCCGGCAGGGGTCTCGCCGAACTCATCATGTGGGGTGAATACCGCACGATCGACCTTTCCGAACTGAGCCCGAGCAGGTTCGACACCGGTCACCTGATCGTGGAAGAAGCGGTCATATAATAACTGGCGGGGGCCACGCGCCACGGTCGCGTCGATCCAAGACTGCTGCTGCGAACGGGACCAGCGCCACCGCCACCAGGGCCGTACACCCACGGCCAGGCTCGCCATCCCCGCGCTCAAAAAATTTTTCGGCGGAACCATTGCAAACAGCGCCGGCTAGGGTATAATACATTCGGCCCACGTAATTCGAGGGGACTTCTCGGGGGAGGATCGCTCGACGGGCGATCCTCCCTCTCCTTTAGACGGGGGTCAATTCCAACAGGAGGAATAACATGACCACACTGTACGTCGGCAACCTGAGCTGGGGCACCACAGAGCAGGATCTGCGGGCCGCGTTCACCGCCATCGCAGAGGTCCTGGGATGCCGGGTGGTGCTCGACCGCGAAACCGGTCGCTCGCGCGGCTTCGGCTTCGTGGAAGTCAGCGACAGAGAGCAGGCCGCGCGGGCAATCTCGGCACTCGACGGTGCCGAGCTGGACGGCAGGCGCATCGTGGTGAACGAAGCCCGGGCCCCGCGGGAGCGCGAGGGAGAAAACCGGTCGCGCAGGTACTGAGGGCACCTGCGAACACGTCGGAGCCGTGGGGGCATAGACCGTCACAACTGAGGCCGGCTCGAGGGGCAGGCCGTGCCTGCGCGGGCGCGGCCTCACTCCGGCGTCGCGCAGCCGCGGCCCTCACACCGGGCACCGCCCAAACCAGCGTGGCCCGGAGGTCCTGCCGTGCTCACTCCCGCAGCGGATGCAACTGGAATTTACTGAGCCCGTGTGCTGACCTGCCCCGCAATCCTGCACGGGAGGTCAGCAGCCACCAAGTGAGGGAAACTGCAGATGGCCTCAATGCACTCCAGGAAGGTATCCACCGCCCTGGGATCAAACTGGGTGCCGCGTCCCTGAATGAGGCGCTCGCAGGCCACGTCCCACGCAAACGCCGGCCGGTAGGGCCGGTCCGAAGTCATGGCGTCGAAGGCATCCGCCACTGCCAGGATGCGCGCTTCCAGGGGAATCTGCTCCCCCGCCAGCCCGTCCGGGTAGCCGGTGCCATCGAACCTCTCGTGGTGGTGCCTGACGGCTGGGACCAGGGCGGCGAAGCTGCTGGCGGAACCCAGGATGGCGGCACCGACCACCGGATGCTGCTTGATGGCCTGCCGCTCTTCGGGTGTGAGAGGACCAGCCTTGCGGAGGACGCGGTCTTCCACGGCCAGCTTCCCGATATCGTGCAGGAGCCCGGCGTACCGCAAAGTCGCGAGCTGTTCCGGGGTCAACCCGAGCCCTTCGCCTATCATCACCGCGTACCGGGAAACCCGCACAGAATGCCCGCGTGTATACGGGTCGCGGGCCTCGACGGCAGCCACCAGTGCCCGAATGGCTTCCTGGTAAAACTCCTCCAGGCGGGCGAGGGCGTTCTTCTCCCGGGTGATGTCGGTGAACACGAATATACGCCCAACCCGCTCTTTGCCGTCCCAAACGGGGGCGTCGGAAACCCGGACCACCGTGGGGGGCTCGGTGAGTGCAGGTCGGGTGGTCCGCACCGCCTCCCGCAGGCACCCGGGGAAGCCGGTCCGGCACCAGGTCGGGATTCCTGCTGTGACCAGCCAGGAGTTCGGTCACCTCGGGCAGGCTCCGGCCCAGCAGGTACTTCTCGGTGGTTCCCAGCAACCTGGCAGCCACCCTGTTGAGGAGGGCAACCCGGTTCTGTTCGTCCACCACCAAGATACCGCTCTCTGCAGCGTCGAGCACCGCCGTAAGGTGGCGCGAAGTGTGCCGAGCGCTTTCCACCATGGCGTAGTACCGGTTGAAAATCCACCCCAGCAGGGACAGGAAGAAAGCACCCACCACCAGCCCCACCGGGCCGTGGTGGAGATACAGGACGGTGGTCAGGATCCCCAGCACCTGGACCACAAAATAGGCGTGATAGTCGCGTAGCACGGCCGCCTTCCAGGCAGCCACCTGCCGGCTCCTCTGTCCGACGGACCCCATGACCCCCAGGACGACCAGGTTGAAAACGAGGTACGCCCCCAGGGCAGCCAGGTAGGGAGCAACGGCTTCCAGCCCGCGGGAGCCCGGCGGGCCCATGCTGGCGTGGAAAGCAGCCGCAGCCACGAGCACACTCACCACATACTGTATGACAAGTACCGCATTCGTGCTCCCCACGGCCGCACCACCTGCCAGCAGGGCCCGCCACACCTGCACGCGCGCACCCCCCCGCGCGCCCCTCACCGCAGGAATTTCCTCACCACCTCGAGCAGCTCCCGCACCGCCTCGTCACCCTGGCCCTCCCGCAGGGCCTGGGCTACACAGCCCTTGACATGCCCCTCCAGCACCAGCACTCCCAGGTTGTCCAGCGCCGAGCGGGCAGCGGCAATCTGCACCAGGACGTCGACACAGTAGCGATCCTCTTCGATCATCCTGCCGATGCCGCGTACCTGCCCCTCAATGCGGCGGATGCGCTCCAGCAACTCCGACCGGTCTCGGGGCAGAACGGGGTGACGGTCACAATGTCCGGCGCTCATCACCCGACCTCCGCCTGGCCACCCTAGCAGCAGTGTCCGCAGCCGTGCCGCCGGTGCCCACCATGCCCGGGCTCACGCCCTGCTGCGCCACCGGCACGCGACACATAGCGTTCCGGGTTCCTGTCGAAGGCTTCCTTGCACGCCCTGCTGCAAAAATGAAACGTCTCTCCGCCGTACACCGAACTCCCGGCTGCCTGCGCGGGATCCACCTCCATCCCGCAAACCGGATCCTTCGCCATGACCATCCCTCCCGTGTTCTCCACCCAAGGTGACACCGTTGACACATCACCCGGCACCCCGGGGATTTCGCTTCCGCCTGCTTCGCTCCTGCTTCCTCCCCCGGCAGGCCGCCGCCTACGGAAGTAAGAGCTCACCAGGGGCATGGTGATCACCATGGACAACAGAAACACCCAGGCGGCCCCGCCGTACCGAGCCACCGGCGGGTACCGCCCCGCCCCTCCGGTGGCCAGGAAGAACACCGCGGCCGCCGCCACGGAGATGGCCGTGTACCAGAACGCGCTGGCCCTCTCCGAAGACACCACTTGCACCCCCTTCCTTCAACTAACTTGCCCAAACACGCGGGCGGAACCGGCCCAGGAACAGGGTGTTTACCGTCACCGACAGCGAACTGGTGGCCATGAAGAAAGCAGCCAGCTCCGGACTCACCACCAGGCGCAGCGCCGGATAGAGGACCCCGGCCGCTACGGGGACACCCAGCGTGTTGTAAACGAAAGCCCAGAACAGGTTTTGCTTCACCTTGCGCATGGTGGCACGGGCCACCTCTATGGCGGCCACCACTCCGCGCAGGTCATCGCGCATGAGGACCACGTGGCCGGCCTCCTTGGCCACATCGGTGCCACTGCCGATGGCTATCCCTACGTCAGCCTGCACCAGGGCGGGGGCGTCGTTGATCCCGTCCCCTACCATCGCTACCCTCTTCCCCTGCTCCTGCAGCCGGCGCACCTCCGCGGCCTTGTCCTGGGGCAGCACCTCGGCCACCACCCGCGCAATACCCACCTGCCGTGCCACCGCCAGGCCGGTGCGCCGGTTGTCACCCGTCAACATGACGGTCTCGATTCCCATCTCCCGCAGACGAGCTAGGGCCGCGGGGGCAGAATCCTTCAAAGTGTCGGCCACAGCTATGAGCCCGGCCGCCCGGCCATCGACGGCCAGAAACATCACCGTCTTGCCGTCCTCCTCCAGCCTCTGGGCCTGCTCCGTCAGAACCCCCACGGAGACACCTCTCTCTTCCATGAGCGCGCGGTTGCCCAGCAGCACGCTTCTGCCCGCGCAGGTGGCTTCCACCCCCCGCCCCGGGATGGCACGGAAAGCCGCTGCCTCCGGCACGTTGATCCCCCGCTCCCGCGCCTTCCTCACTACAGCCTCACCCAGGGGGTGTTCGGAGTCCCTTTCCGCCGTCGCCGCCAGCTCGAGCACCACGTCCTCCCCCCACCCGGGAGCCGCCACGATGTCCGTCACTGAAGGCTCCCCCCGGGTGAGCGTTCCCGTCTTGTCGAACACCACGCAGTTGACCCTCGCGGTGAGCTCCACCGCATCGGCGCCTTTGAACAGGATGCCGTTCTCTGCCCCCTTGCCCGTCCCCGCCATCATGGCGCTCGGCGTGGCCAGGCCCACAGCGCACGGGCAGGAGATGACCAGCACGGTGATGCTCATGAGGAGGGAAAACCCGAACACCCCCATGCTGCCCAGCGTGTAGGGTGAGAGGATGAACCGACTGCCCGGGCTGAACCAGAGATCGTAGCCCACGAAAAACCAGAACAGAAAGACCGCCAGGGCGAGCACGTGAACCCCCAGGATGAAATGCCCCGCAACGAGATCTGCCAGACGCTGGATGGGGGCACGGGAAGCTTGAGCATCCTCCACCAACCTGATGATCTGGGCGAGGACCGTTCCCTGCCCCACGCCCGTCGCCCGGAACCGGAAGGCACCCGTTCTGTTCACCGTACCGGCCATCACCCGGTCTCCGGCCTTCTTCTCCACCGGGATGCTCTCCCCGGTGATCATGGACTCATCGACGGCAGAGTACCCTTCCGTGACCACACCATCCACGGGGACGCGCTCCCCGGGCCGGACCACCACCAGGTCGTCCACCTCCACCTCCTCGGCGGGGATCTCCAGCTCCTCGCCCCCGCGGATGACGCGGGCCACCCTCGGCTGCAGGCTCATCAGCCTGCGCAGGGCCTCGGACGTGCGGCCACGGGTCAGTGCCTCCAGATACCTGCCCAGCACCACGAACGTGGTCAGCAGGGCAGCCGACTCGAAAAAGGTGGCCTTCGGCCCGCCAAACCCGGCGTCGGGCCACAGCGTGTTGATCACGGCGATCAGGTAGGCAGCCCCGATACCGGTGGCGTAAAGCAGGTTCATGTCCGTCACGCCGCGCCGCAAGCCCCGGTAGCTGTTGACGAAGAACTGCCACCCCGAACCCAGCACAACAGGAGTGGAGAGCGCCCACAGGAAGTACGGATGGCCCAGGAACTCCGGCAGGCGTCGGAACACCCAGTAGTCCCGAAAGGTGCCCACCATGACGATCGCGGACAGCGGCACCGACAGCCACAGGTACATGGCCTGGCGCCTGATTTCCCGCCTCCTGGCCGCCTGCTCGCGGTCGAGGACAGCGGCTCCGTCCTCAGCCATGCTGGCCTCGTACCCCAGCTCCCTGACCACCTGCTCGAGCCGTTCCGGGCTAACCCGGGCCGGGTCGAATTCCACCACCGCCTTGCCCGCCATCAGGTTAACCCTGGCCGAAATCACTCCGTCGGTGTTGCCCAGAGCCTTCTCGATGCTACTGACGCACGAGGCGCACGACATACCCCAGACGCGGAGAGACCGCACTACCGTTGCCATCTGTCCACAACACCCCCTCTCTCAGCCCAGCGGATCACCATGCGAGAATGTACCGCGTGCGAGCGCGCGTCTCGCTCCCGCCGGGAGGCGGCGTCCGCACTCTCAGAAAGCGCCCAGGTCGTTCCCGCCATCCATGCGGACGTACTCCGGACTGCCGCATGCTCACACCTCCTGCGTACGGTAGTTGCGAGTCGGGAGCAACTTCGGCCAGAACGCCGGGGTCGTCCTGAGGTACTCTGCGTATGCTCTGCCGAACCTCTCCAGTGCTTCCCTTTCCTCCCGCCGCGCGAGGCGTACGTACGTCGCCACCAGAACCGGCCACATGATAAGGGTGGGCAGAGTTGGCCACTGCACCAGCATACCAAACGTCAGGAGGAACAACCCCAAATACTGGGGGTGGCGCACCCGTGCGTAAAGCCCGGACGTAACCAACCTTCCCCCCGCCCTGTGAATCTGCCGCCACCCCGCCCCCATCAGCACCAGGCCAGCAAGCATGAGAATGCTTCCCAGCGTGCAGAAAACGGCCGTGAACTGCGGGCCGAAAACAGCGGAGGCCCACAGGTGCCCGCTCTGGTGGGCAAAAGGATTTGACACCGGCAGACGGAC
>JBFLXJ010000028.1:0-79879 GCA_040757085.1 Bacillota bacterium
CCCTGGAGCACCTGTTCCATCACGTAGAGCCTTTTCGATTCCTTCCGATTCAAGAAAATGTCTCCTCTCATGGTGACATTTTCTCAGTCCGCTTAGAGGGTGACAATATCACAGACCGATAACAGTGATGAGGGGGTGTCCTTGACGCGGTGGTTCCAGGTTGAGTATAATGCCTCAGGCACTGGATACAACAATTGTATACAATCCTCCACGTGTATGGCATCGAAAAAGGGGGGGTTCCGTGCTGGTAGTGGGGGAAAGGATAAACACGAGTCGCAAGGGCGTGGCCGAGATGGTGGCGCGGCGCGACGGCGAGGCGATCGCGCGGGAGGCGCGTCGGCAGGTGGAGGCGGGCGCGAATTTCGTAGACGTCAACGCGGGCACTTTCGTTTCCGAGGAGCCTGAATTGCTGCGGTGGTTGGTTACGGTGGTTCAGCATGCTGTACAGGTCCCCCTGTGCGTAGACAGTCCCAACCCGATTGCCATAAGGGCTGCCCTGGAGGTACACCGTGGTAAGGCCCTGGTGAATTCGATAACCGGGGAGCGCACCCGCTTCCAGCAGTTGTTGCCCGTGGTGAAACAGTTCGGCTGCGGGGTGGTGGCGCTGTGTATGGATGATGCTGGTATGCCGGCTTCAGGCGAGGAGGCGGTGGCCAAGGGCAGCAGGCTCGTGGAGGATCTGCTTTCGGCGGGAATACCCGCAGAGGACATATACCTGGACCCGCTGGTCAGGCCCGTGAGCACCGACTTCCGTGCGGGCCTGGCAGTGCTCGATGCCATTCGGGCCTTGCGGCAGCAATACCCCGGCGTACACGCCATCTGTGGGCTCAGCAACGTGTCCTTCGGCCTGCCCGAGCGCCGCTTGCTGAACCGGGCCTTCTTGGTGGCCGCCATGGCGGCCGGGCTCGATGCGGTGATTTTGGACCCCCTGGACGACAAGCTTATGGCCCTTCTCAGGGCAGCAGAAGCGGTCCTGGGAAGGGATCCGTACTGCAGCAGGTATCTGCGCGCTTACCGGGAAGGTAAGCTGGCTGCGAACTGACGACGACGTGAGGCCCGGGGGCCCCGGGCCTGCGCCCGTACTCCGCCCGGCGCCCTACTGGCGGGACAACTCCTCGACCTCCCTATACCAGGGGACCCGCGTCCCCAGGCGGGCGCGCATGCGCCACTTCAGGGATTTGGGCTCGTCCTGGATGTGCTTGCGCAGGAGCGATATCTTATCCAACACATCACGGCGGTCTTCCTCGGTGACCTGGAGTTTGAGACTGCGGGCATATTCTTCCATCCGGTCCAGGTTCAGGTTGACGGTTTTCCAGAAGCCCCAATCGTCGCCGCATATGCGGGCGATGAGTGGGGCGTTGACTGTTTCTCGATCCCCTTCCCCCACCGGGTGCTCGCGCAGGAGCACGAACGTGTCCACCGCATCCTTGGGCTCGAACGCAACGATCTGCAGCTTTTCCAGAAGCAATTCCGCCAGGGGGATGGTGGGATAATCCTGCTCCAGACGGCCGCGGAAGTTTACGTCGTGACAGAACCGCAGGCGATCGACGAACACGTCGGCATGCCAGCCCGATTCGTGGTTGAAGACACGCCGCTCCATGCCGTGCAGGGTCTTTACCCGCTCGTCTTCGACAAACCCCTGCTGGGTGAAGATTTTCTCCAGCTTGTCAAGGTCCCGGGCGTAGGCTGCGAAATCTAGGTCCGACAGCCATCGGCCCACCTGGTATTCCAGGTGTTTGAATGCGGGGCAGTGGACGCGGAATGCGACTGCCCCGAGAAGGCGCAGGGTAACGCCCTTTTCGCGAGCTGCCTCTACCAGGCCCAATCCCAGTTCTACCAGCTTCTGTTCTTGGGCTCGGGCTTCTTCGCTCACTGTCTCATCCCTCCACCCTCCAGAAACGCTGTATTCCGTCCCGCGTGGTTTCGACTATGACGCCGCGCAGCACGTTCTCGCCATACTCGGAGCCGGGGTTGACTACGGGTACCCCCTCGATGAGATCGTGGGCGGCGGACTCGTGAATGTGGCCGTGCAGGCCGATGAGGGGGCGGTACTTCCGGATGGCGTCCGCCACCGCCTTACTGCCCACGTGCACTGTTTCTACGCCACCCGGGCCCATGACCGGCGTCAGGTCCGGACGGAGCTTGGGTGCCAGGTCGAGGGCGGTTCCGTACGGAGGGGCATGGAAGTTGAATATGGCACGCCGGGGATCGTCTAGCTGGCCCACCTGTTCATCTATAAGTTCTTGCAGTTCTTCCTCGGTGCCCTCACGGGGGGTGTTCCACGGCGTGGGGTTAACGTGGGCGAGGCTGGCAACCTGAAATCCTGCTACCTCTACCGGTCCATCAAGTGGCCAGACCACGCCGGCATCGCGGTACTTCTTGATCACGTCATCGATCACCGGGTCGTCGTCATTACCCGGCATGACCATCACCGTTACCTTACGCGGGGTGACCCGGCTCACCAGTTGCTCCATCCACTGCTCCATGCGGGCGACCATTTGCTCCCGCATGACCTCTTCCAGGTGCTTGGGGTCATTCTGAAGCCGGCTGACTTCTTCCTGGGTACAACGCAAGGGGTACATGCCAGTCATGGAGATCTGCTGTTCCATGCGGGTGATGTCGCGCTCGTTTCTGAGTAGCTGCCTGCGGCCGTAAAAGCTGCAGACGTACCCCTGCTTCTCCTGCACCAGTGGTACCAGGCCTTTACCCGTGAGGTCCCCGCAGAGCATGATCACGTCTGCCTTGTAGAACTCGGGGACCTTGAGCCACTTTTGCCATACCCCTACGCTGCCGTGCACATCGACGGCGAAGAATATCCTGGCCAGCGTCCTTCCCTCCCTTGTCAGTCTTTGGCTCCGCGCCCAGCTGGATCGTTCCTTAGCCGCGCTGCTGTTTAAGCCCCTGCGGTTCCATCCCCCCTTGCGGTCAGTAATCTCTCAGGACGGCCTGCACCAGACAGGTTGGCCCGCCCCCCATGTTTAACCCGAGTTCCCTGCCCGGGAACTCATGAACCTCGACGCCCCGCTTCTCGAGTTGTTTCCTCACGCGGGGGTTCCCTGCCATGACCACGCAGCGGCGGGGGGCCAGGGCCAGTATGTTGCACCCCTGAGTGAGGAACTCCTCGTCATCCACTTCGATGAGTTCTACACCGTTCGCGCGCAGCATCTCGACTGCCTCCACCGCCATGAGTGGGGGATAGACGACAGCCAGGTCGTAGTCGATCATGCTGATAACGGATAAGAGGTGCATCACCGATCCGGGTCCCTTCCAGTGGGCGACCGGCACCGGAAGGACCCTTACCCCGAGGGGTTCCAGTACGGAACGCAACTCCTGGACCCCGTCTGCGCTGGTCCGGTAGGACCGTCCCGCCAGCAGCGTATCGGGGCGCAACCAGAGCAGGTCGCCCCCTTCTGCAGTACCCGGCCCCCGCATGCGGTGCAGGACGGGCACCCCTGCCTGCGCAAATGCCCTTTCTGCTAGATCGGCCTCTTCTGTGCGGACCGGCTTCCCGGGGCGAAGGACCACCGCACCGGCGTCAGTCACCAGTGCCCAGTCGCCGGCGAAAACCGAATCGTACAGGGCGGGGGCGGGTTCGCGGCACTCGTGGACCTGGACACCTGCCTTGCGCAGGATGGCGACCAGAGCGGCGTGTTCCTCCCCAGCGGCCGCCAGATCCGGTGGCGAGGTGAAACCCCAGGGGCCGAGGTCCTCCTGCAAAGCCTGGGCCGGCGACCAGCAGGGGGGACGCACGAGAGCCCTGCGCAGCGGGGCAACGGGCGATTGAGCCCCCCATAGTCGCCTCGTACCCGCCACCATTCTGCAGTTGTCCCGGTGGCCTGCGAATGTCATGTGGGATCGCCTCCTGACTCGGGCAGAGGCCCGTTGCAGTCGAGGGATGTGATGGACCCCATACAGCAAAAACCTCGTGCAAAAATCTCGTGCTTGACCAGTACTTCCTGCGGGTTGTATAATGCCTACCGGGAGTGTACACAAATATCGTATACAATGCAAGGCCGACGGGCGAAATTTGTCCCCTGACGTAAGAGGGGTGAGTACGTGGCGGCGCCGGGTGCAAAGTTTTGGGTTCCAAACCAGGGATGTGGTGGAAATGGCCACCATGGTCTGCGGGGGACGGGAGGAGGAGCTGGGCTGCTGACGATTTTCTGCCGGAGGCGGTGGGCGGAGTGGGTTACCGGTACGCAGTGCTTGGTGGGGGGCGCCAGGGATGCCCTAGACGTCACCGACCACGCCGGCCTTGTCCAGAACCCCGGCCCGCCGTGGGATTATGCGCTGACCTTCAACATCGCGGGTCTGACAAATGAGTACCGCGGGAGGGCGATATTCCTCCGGGACGGAAAGCTGGTCGAGGTTCCCCCCTTCAGCGAGTACGGGGAGGTAGAGTTCCCCCTGCTGGGAACCCTGGAGGCGTTCACCGCCGCGGGCGGGACGTCCACGGCACCGTCGGGTTGGCACGCCTCCATCATGGCCATAGCCATGGCCCACGGCGTTACCCCCCAAGGGGGGGCGAAGCCCGTTGAGCTTGCACTGCCCCGGCCCTACTTCGCTGGGCAAATGAAAAAGCGAGGGTTCCGGGTTAAGGAGCGCGTCGCGGTGTGGAGCGAGTGGTAGGGAGGTGAGAACCGGTCAGGCGACAGAGGCGGCTTTATGGTTCGCGGTCGGGCAGATCTCGGGATGGACGGGTGCGGTGAGGACCATTACTAGGAGCCCCAAGGGAGGCGAAAGCGTGTCCGAACGGTTGGTGTTCATGAGAAAGGCCTCGGGGTTGGTACGCGAACTGACAGCCGCTGACGTAGTGATCTGGTCGATCGCCTGTCCCACGGCGAGCGGGCTGATGTACTACATGGTGGCTTCGGCGAACGACTATCCCGGTGCCAACCCCATGCTCAGTTTTCTCCTGGGGGGCATCATCATTTTCCCGGTGGTGCTTGCCCTGGCCACCATGATGCGGGTCATGCCCAGGTCGGGCGGCCCGTACGTCTGCATCAGCCGCCTGGTGGATCCTTCGGTGGCGTATGTCACCAACTTCATGTACGCCATATCGTGCGGGATGACGGTTGGCATCATGTCCTGGGTCGGTACCGGCGTACTCAGTTCATGCCTGACCCTGGCTGGCCAGGCGGGCCACATGGAGGAAGTCGTCAGGGCCGGTGAGTGGGTGGCCACTACCGCCGGGCGCACGATCCTGTCGGTAATCATCACCCTCTTGTTCTGGTGGTTTTCCCTGATCAGCCTGCGCGCGGTCAAGTGGCTCATGCGGCTGAGCTTCGCGCTCCCGCTGGCCGCCACGATCGTCCTGGTGCTGGCCGGCTGGCTGGTCGGGGACGCGCGGGCCGCGTTTGACCGTACCTGGGGACCCGGGGTGTTCCAGGCGGTGATAGACGCGGCCAAGGCGAACGGGTGGTCGCCGCCCGCCTTCTCGTGGCCTTCCACCATCAGCATGTTACTCGTGGTGTTCTGGGCGTATTCAGGCATGGAAATGGTGACCATGGTGGCGGGCGAGGTCAAGAGTCCTCACCGCAGTCTCTTCCGGGGCATTATCGGTGGTTTCCTGGCGACCGTGCTCATGTACGTGATCATAGCCTGGTCGGCATGGCACCCGTACGCCGCCAGCGGGTTCATTCCGGCGTACGTCTTCCTGCACGACCAGCACCCCGATGTGTTGAAGTCGATCATGCCGGTGTCTCGGCCCTCGCTTCCGTTGTTCCTGGGGTCCCTGCTACCCAACCCGTGGCTGGCCGTGGTTGTCATGCTCCTTGTGACACTGTGGTTTTATAACACGGCTTTGCCCTCGGTGGTAGTGACTGCGCGCATCCTGTTTGCCATGAGCTTTGACCGGCAGCTGCCTAAGCAGTTCGCGGCGGTGAACAAGAGGGGCGTGCCCACCGTGGCCACCCACCTGGCGGGAGTGCTGGGCGTGCTGGCCATCTTCCTGAACGTGTACGGAATCCAGACGGTCCTGGGCATGCTCGACGTGTCCGCCTACTTCCTCTTCTGGGCGTTTGGCCTGAGTGCCGTCATGCTGCCCTTCAAGCGCCCGGACATTTACGAGTTGTCGCCCGTTCGGGGCGAGATCCTGGGTGTCCCTGCCATCTCCTGGCTGGGGGCGCTCACCACCGGCATAGGGTGGTTCCTGGTGGCCTTCGCGATCTCCCCGCTGGGAACCGGTCCCCAGGTAGCGTTCTGCGTGACCATTTTCGTGATCACGGCTCTGTACATGTGGTCGCAGCAGCGCAACCTCAAGGAGGGCGTTGATCTGGCGCGGATCTACGCGGAGATCCCGCCCGAATAAAGCTTGTGCAGCGGGTGGCGGCTCTTCCGGTAAGACCGGCTGTGGGAACCTCTGCCGGGAGGGCGCCACCCGCGCTTGCATGCAGGAGATGTGTGACTGGACAATGACGGGAGGGGACGGATATGAGCGAGCTGCTGGCTCGCCTGGGGGAAGCATTGCTAGAAGCCGACGAAACCGCTGCTCTGGACGTCACAAGGAGGTTGCTGGACAGCGGCGTCGATCCCCGTGCCATCCTCGATGCCATGGCCGCAGCCATGGCCGAGCTGGGGCAGAGGTGGAACAGGGGAGAGGCGTTCCTGCCTGAAGTTGTGGCTGCGGCTGACATCTTCAGAAAGTGTGGCGAAGCGGTCGAGCCCGTGCTGCTTGCGAGCGGTCAGCAAAGGGCCGGTCAGCGCGTGGTGATCGGGACGGTAAAGGGAGACCTCCACGACCTAGGGAAGAACATCGTGGGGGCCATGATGAAGACCGCCGGCTTCGAGGTCCACGATTTGGGTAAGGACGTACCTGCCGACAGGTTCGTCCGGGCCGTGCAGGAGCTCCAGCCGAGCATCGTAGGTCTGAGTGCCCTGCTCACCACCACCATGATGGAGCAGAAGGTGGTCATCGAGGCACTCGAGCAGGCGGGTTTGCGGTCCTGCGTCAGAGTTATGGTGGGTGGTGCACCGGTAACCGCGCAGTGGGCGGCTGAGATCGGGGCCGACGGATACGCCCCCAACGCCGCGGAAGCGGTGGAGGTAGCCCTCGGCCTGGTAGGCGGGCACCGGTAGGTTGCATTTTCTTGGAGGTGACGCAGGTGAGCGAGGCAGCAGTTCTTCGGGTCCTTTCCGACAGCGAGATAGCGGAAATTCACGAGGCCGCCATCACGGTCCTGCAGGAGTGCGGGGTGTTCATCGACTACCCCCGAGCACTGGAGCATCTGGCCAGTAAAGGAGCCCTGGTGGACTTTGCTTCACGGAGGGTCAGGTTTCCCCGGTCCCTGGTAGAGAATGCATTGAAAACCTGTCCCTCGTCCTTTATCCTTCACGACAGGGACGGCAACCCGGCGGTGCGGGTGGGTGGCGATGAGGTTCACTTCGCCACGGGTTCCTGTGCCATCCGTTACCAGGAGGATGGTTCCGCCCGTTCGTCCGTTGCCGAGGACCTGGTCCGGCTGGTCCGGGTTGCCGACGCGCTCCCCCAGGTGGAACTGCAGTCCACTGCGGTGGTGGCCGGCGAGGCACCCAAGACGCTGGCCGACACTTACCGCCTGTACCTGGTCCTCAAGAACTCGGCCAAGCCCGTCATCACCGGGGCCTTCAGCGAGCACGGTCTGTGGGACATGAGATCGCTCCTGGATGCCGTCACGGGCGGCCAGGTGGAAGATGCCCCGTGCGCGGTGTTCGATGTATGCCCGTCTCCACCCCTGAAGTGGACTGCCATCGGTGCCGCCAACGTGATGGATGGTGCGTCCGCAGGGCTGCCCATCGAGTTTGTCTCCATGCCCATGCCGGGAGCAGCCTCCCCGGCCACCCTAGCCGGCAGCGTAGTGATCCACACTGCAGAGACGCTGAGCGGCGTGGTGCTGGCCCAGACGGTCAGGCCGGGTGCCCGCCTGGTGTGGGGAGGTGCGCCGGTGCAGTTTGACATGAGGTACGGTACGACACCCCTCAGCGCCGTGGAAGCAACCATGATCGCGGTGGCCACCGCCCAGATGGGCAAGTACTACGGTCTGCCCACCCACACCTATGCGGGGTTGAGCGACTCCAAGCTGGTGGATGCCCAGGCTGGCCTGGAGACTGCCCTGAGCGGGTTGCTGGCTGCCCTCGCCCGCGTGAACCTCATCGCGGGGGCCGGCGCTCTGGATTTCGTGGGCACGCAGAGCTGCGAGAAGCTCGTCATCGACGCTGAGGTGTGCGGAATGGTGCAGCGGCTGCTTCGGGGTGTAGAGGTGTCGTCGGAGACGCTGGCCACCCGGCTCATAATGGAACTCGGGCCGGGCGGAGAGTACCTGTCCCAGGCACACACGCGGCGCTGGTTCAAAAAAGAGGCATACCTGCCCGGTCCGGTCATCGACCGGCTGGATCGCAAGGGTTGGGAACAAAAGGGTGGTACCGGCGCCCTGGCCAGGGCCCGTGAACAGGTGCAGCGGATTCTGGCCGAGCACCAGCCGAGGGGGCTGGAACCCGATCGGGCTTCCGGCCTGGACGAAGCCATGCGCCGGGTGATGGCTGCCCGCGGCTGTTCTTCTCTGCCCTTTGTTCCCGGATGCTGAAGGGGTTTGCCGGCCACCGATCCCGGGGTCGGGCCATGGCGAGGGGGTGATCAGCGATAGCGCGGCTGCTGATTAATCTGGAAGCCATACGGCACAACGCCCGGCTCATTATGGAGCTTTGTGCGTCGCGGGGGATCCGGCTCACGGGGGTTACCAAGGGGGTTCTCGGCGAACCGGCCATAGTCCGGCAGGTGCTGTCTGCGGGTGTGGGTATGCTGGGAGACTCGCGGCTCCAGAACATCCTGAAGATGCGGGCGGCGGGGATAAGGGCGGAATTTCACCTGATAAGGGCGCCCTCTCCCGCGGAAATCCCCGAAGTCCTCTGGTTGGCCGACGTCAGCTACCACTCCGAGGTGGAGGTCGTGCGGGCTCTCGCCTCGGCGGCGGAGGCGCAGGGGCGCACTCACAGGGTCGTCCTCATGGTGGACGTGGGCGACCGCCGGGAGGGGCTCATGCCCGGCGACGTGCTCGAGGCAGCACGGGCTGTCCTGGGGATGAAGGGCGTGGCGCTTTACGGTCTCGGGATGAATGTGGGTTGCGTGAGCGGTGTGTTGCCAAGCCCGTCCAACATGGGTTTGCTTGCGGAGCTGGCCCGGGACGTGGAGGACAGGCTGGGCCACCGGTTGGAACTGGTATCGGGGGGGAGCAGCACCGCCATTCCCATGCTCATCGAGGGGACCGTGCCGCCGGGGATCAATCACTTCCGGGTGGGTTCCGCTATCTGGCTCGGGGACTACAACACCTGGGACGATCCCATACCGGGGGCACGCCACGACGCCTTCGACCTGCTGGCGCCTGTGATCGAGTTGAAGTGGAAGCCCTCGCTGCCGGAGGGAGAAGTTGGCCTTGACGCGTTTGGCCGGCGTCCCGTCTTCGAAGACCGCGGGCCTATGCTCCGTGCCATATGTGCGCTCGGCCGGCAGGACGTATACGTGGAGGGGATTGAACCCCGCATCCCGGGGCTCCGGGTACTGGCGGCTAGCAGTGACCACGTTATCCTGGACGCTACGGCCTCGGAGGTTCCTCTTTCCGTCGGGCAGGAAATCCGTTTCCGGTGCAATTACGGGGCTCTGCTGTATGCCATGCAGAGCCCATGTGTGGTCAAGGAGTTCACAGGCGAAACGGGAAAAGCTGTGCCCTAAACAGGGAGTTGGGGGGAGACAACACGCATGGCTACTGTACTGGTGCTGGGAGCAGGTCTCATGGGTCCGGCCATAGCAAGCGACTTGCTCAAGTACGAGATCGCCCGGCGGGTGGTGGTGGCGGATATCGATCCCGCGCGGGTGGCCGAGGCGGGTCGGCTTACCGACCCCGCCCGGTGCGAGGGGAAAGTGCTCGATATCTGGGACCGGCGCGCACTGGTCGAGGCCATGCGCGAGGCAGATGTGGTGGCAGGCGCCTACCCTGTGGCAGCCGTGCGTCAGGTCACAGAGGCGGCAATTGAGGCCGGGGTTCCTCTCGCGGACCTTACCGGTTCTGCGGAGGGGTTTGACATCTTCGAATATCATGACGACGCTCTCCGGGCGGGGGTGACTCTTTTGCCCGGCTGCGGGGTAGCGCCGGGGCTGACCAATGCCCTGGTGGGCCAGGGTGCCGCCCGGCTTGACCGCCCGCTCGAGGGGGTCATATATGTGGGCGGGTTGCCGATGCAACCTCGTCCGCCGCTGGAATACCGGCTGGTCTTCTCTATGGATACCGTGATCGACGAGTACGTCGCGCCGGCTCCGATCATCAAGGGTGGCTCCCTGGTGGAGGCCGAAGCACTGGACGGCCTGGAGGAGCTGGTGTTCCCCGAACCGGTGGGTCGCTGCGAGGCATTTTACACCTACGGGCTCGGCACGCTGGCGCGGACCGGCCTGGACATGGGTTTTCGGGAGCTGGCGGAAAAGACCGTCCGGTATCCCGGGCACCGGGACAAGGTTCTTTTCTTGCGGCAGTGCGGGTTTTTTTCCCAGCAGCCCGTGACTGTGGATGGCGCGAAGGTGATCCCGCGTCGTTTCACGGGAGCACTGCTCTCGCCGCTCCTCAGCCAGGGCGATGAGGCTGACGTCACGGTTCTCCGGGTAGTGGTGCGGGGCGAAAAGGGGCACAAAAGGGTTGCCTGGGCGTTTGAAATGGTGGACTTCTACGACCGGGAGACCGGCGTTACCTCCATGGCCCGCACTACCGGCTACACCTGCTCGGTCCTGATCGGGATGATTCTGCGGGGCCGGATTGGCTCGCGGGGTGTAGCGCCGCTGGAGCGGGTGTTCTCGGATGCTGCCCTTTATGAAGAGTTGCGGGAGGAGCTTGCCAGGCGGAACATCGTCATCAAGGAAGATTGCCAGGAGGAGCAGGAGGGGGTCTGAGCCTGTTCATCCATCTTCGGCTGTTGCCGATGGTGTCAATTCTGGCGCCTTGCGGGCGGGAGGTGATCCGTGGTGAAGATCATCGTTCTCATCAAGCAGGTTCCCGAGAGCACGGAGGTGCGCATCAACCCGGAGACCAACACGCTGATCAGGGAAGGGGTCAAGGGCATCATCAACCCGTTTGACACCTATGCCCTTGAGGAAGGGGTGCTGATCAGGGAGCGCCTGGGGGGGCAGGTGGTGGTGGTGAGCATGGGTCCGCCCCAGGCGCGGGAGGCTCTGCAGGATGCCATTGCGGTGGGGGCGGATGAGGCCGTCCTCCTTTCCGACCGTGCTTTTGCGGGGGCGGACACCCTGGCCACCTCGCGGGCGCTGGCGGGGGCCATCCGCAAGCTGGAGCCTTACGACCTCATCATCTGCGGCAAGCAGGCCATCGACGGGGATACCGCCCAGGTGGGTCCGGAGGTGGCGGAGCTGCTGGGCATACCGCACGTGACTTACGTGCGCAAGATCAGGGAACTGGAACCCGGTCGGGCTGTGGTGGAGCGCATGGTGGAGGGAGCTGTGGAGACGGTGGAGATGTCGTTGCCGGGCCTGATCACGGTGGTGAAGGACATCAACCAGCCCCGCATTCCTTCCCTGAAGGGGATCATGAAGGCGCGGCGGGCCACCATCCCGGTGTGGACTCCTGCCGACGTGGGCCTTTCGGAGGAGGAGGTGGGGCTGCGCGGTTCTCCCACGATGGTGGAGAAGATATTCGTGCCCCAGGTGGAGCGGCGGGGTGAGTTGCTGGAGGGTTCCCCTGAAGAAGTGGCAGAGGTGCTGCTTTCGCGGCTGCAATCGGCGGGTGTACTTTAGGGGGTGCTGTTGTTGGGTCCAGAGGGATTTGTCAATCTGATTGAGGTACTGGCCGACCGGTGCACCGGCTGCGAATCGTGCCTGGGCGTGTGTCCCACCGGTGCCATCAGCATGCGGGAAGGGACTGCTTACATTGGTGAAGGGTGCAACCTGTGTCGGGCCTGTCTCTCCGTGTGTCCGGTTGAGGCCATCGTCGTGCACGAGCCCGAGCGGGGCGAGGCTGCGGAGGGTCAGGGGGTGTGGGTGTTTGTGGAGCATCGTCGGGGCCGGGTGGCCCCGGTGGTGTACGAGTTGCTGGGGCAGGCGCGCCAGCTGGCTGGGCGGTTGGGTGCGGCGGTGAGTGCTGTGCTGGTGGGGGAGGGGGTTGCTCCCCTGGCGGGGGAGCTGGTTGCCCGTGGGGCTGACCAGGTGCTGGTGGTGGAGGATCCTGCCCTTTCTGATCTGCGGGAGGAGCCGGTGGCTGCTGCCCTGGCGGATCTGGTGTGGGAACGCAAACCGGAGATCTTTCTTTTCGGGGCCACGGCTCTGGGGCGGTCCCTGGCGCCCCGGCTGGCGGCCAGGCTGGGCACGGGGTTGACGGCGGACTGCACGGGGCTGGATATCGATCCCGAGCGCCGGCTGCTGGTGCAGACCCGGCCGGCGTTTGGTGGTAATCTCATGGCCGTGGTGATCTGCCCGCGCCACCGGCCCCAGATGGCCACTGCCCGTCCGCGGGTGTTCCGTCCCCTGGCTCCCGACCCGGGCCGGCGGGGGGAGATTGTCTCTTTCCCGGTGGACGGGTCGCGGCTTCTTTGCCGCACGCGGTTGCTGGAATATGCCGAAGAGGTTACCGAGACCGTAAAGCTGGAGGATGCGGACATCATCGTGGCGGGAGGGCGGGGTCTGGGGGGTCCCGAGAGTTTTTCGCTCCTGTTCGAGCTGGCGCGCCTGCTGGGGGGAGCGGTGGGTGCCTCGCGGGCGGCGGTGGACGCGGGCTGGATTCCCTACTACCACCAAGTGGGGCAGACGGGGAAGACGGTGGCGCCCAAGGTGTACATTGCGGTGGGGATTTCGGGGGCCATCCAGCACCTGGCGGGCATGAGTTCCGCGGACGTGATCGTGGCCATCAACAAGAACCCCCAGGCTCCCATTTTCAAGGTGGCCAACTACGGCATCGTGGGTGATCTGTTCGAGGTGGTGCCGGCGCTGGTGGGAGCTTTGCGAAAGGGTAAGGGGTGATCCACTGCGGGCATGCCCGGGTCAGGAGGCTGTGCCGCGAGGTACTCTCCCAGACCCCGCCACCACTTTCCCGATACGGGGTGGAATTCCGATACTCGGGAAACTCGATGGGCGGCTTCGCCCGGACCCTGATCCCCCCGTACTCCCGGGCCACAAAGAGGAGCAGGCTCTTGAGGTTTTCCCCGCTGGCGTTCGTCCAGTGCCTGATGCACCGTACCCAGTTGCGGGCGTGTCTGAGGGCGCCGACCGGGAGGATCCCGCCCAGCTTTTCAACTACGTTGCTCAGGTGCTTAATGCGGCGGTAATCCACCTCCAGTGCCGTCCCGCGCTCGGCCACGCGCTGCATGGAAAAGGGGCCCATTCGTAGCAGGGCCATCAGGTCCCGTGATCCTCCCAGCAGGGTTGGAAGAGTCGTGCCAGGCCTGCTTGAGAATTCCGAGCGCCGGCCCATCTCCTCTGATGTCGCACAGGATGACCTCACTCTGTTTCAGGATCTGATGGGCTTTCCCCGGGGGATAAGGCCCTGGGGCCGGCAACCTGGCAGTTGGTACTTCCTGGGGTTGCGTGGTAGAATACCGGTGCCGAATCTCGGGTGGTGGGGACATGAAGCGGCGTGCGGGGAGCGATGGGGGGAGAACGGCTACGGACTGGGTTCCTGAAATCGTGGAACGTCTTGTCGCCGGTTTTCAGCCTCTGCAGATACTCCTTTTCGGTTCTCAGGCGCGCGGCGATGCGAGCCCGGACAGCGACGTTGATCTTTTGGTGGTACTCCCGCGTATTACGAACAAGCGCGAGACGCTTGTAGCCGTGAAGCCCGGGAGCAAACCGGTGATCTGGCCGAGCTGTTGGGCTTGGGAACGCGACCGAGCGGTGAGCATCGGAGCCGCCCGGTCCTGCGGGCCTGCGCGGAGGCATAGTCAGTCAGCCTCGTTCCTGAAGATTCGTGCCGCGCGCGGTGAGAGTCCCAGGGAAGCAGTCACAGTGGGCGAGGGTGATAGGCGTACGGGGCCATGAATTGGCACAGCCGCTGTAGTTTGAGAATAGCACCTGCGCGGAGGGTTGGGTGTTGCGCCGGTACCTGAGTTTGAGCGAACTGGGAGAAGCACAGGTAGACAGGCTATACCGGTTCATCTCCACCCTGGATCCCCACCCGTCGTTCCGGACCCGGGCTGAGATGGTCGACTACTACACGGGACCTGCGTTCGAAGGCGGCCGCCAGCACATCAGCGTGTGGCTGCCCGGCCCCACAGGCGCGGCGGAGACGGTGGTGGGATGCCTCGGCGTCGTCACCAGGGAAGCCGCCAGCCAGGGTGTGGTGTACCTGGCCGGGCTGTACCTGGAACCGTCGCAGGCCGCACTCTTCACCGAAATGGTGGAAACGGCGCTCGGCCTGGTACGTGACGTCCCGCACCAGGTGGTGAAGCTGGGCATCCCCGAAAGGCACCGTGACCTGGTGGGCGAGGCGGAGAGGGCCGGTTTCCAGGTGGTGTACCGGGCGCTGGAAATGAGATATGCGGGGGAGTTGGCCGCAGCGCCTGCCCGCAAGCGTTCGGAAGCCGGAAGGCCGGATCCTGCACACCTTGCGGTTGAAGGCCCCCGACCTCCACGCCCGGGAGCCGAGCGCGTGCGAACCGAAGCGCGCGAAGCTGGTCCGGGTGCGGGGTTGTGCTTCGTGCCCGTTGACCGGGACCGCCTTGTTCACTTTCTGGACGTCCACAATGCGGCCTTCTCGGTGACCCCCAACGGGGCCACCTTCAACGAAGAACAGGCCCTGGATGTGTTCCGCGAGAGCATGGGCACGGACCTGCTCCAGTTGGGGTATGCCGACGGAGAACCCGTCTGCGTGCTGGAGCTGGAAGTGAAGGGCGGCGAGGGAGAGATCCTCGGTCTGGGCGTCTTGCCCGATCGGTGGGGCCGCGGTTACGGGCGGCAGGCGCTGGCCAGGGCTATAGAGACCCTGCGGCGGCGGCAGGTCAGGTGCATTCGCCTCACCGTGATTGACACCAACGAGCGGGCGGTTCGCCTGTACCTGCGCAACGGCTTCGTGGTCGACCGCATCATCTCTACCTGGCTGGAAAGAGCCCGCAGAGCTTGCCCGTAGGCAGAGGTGCCGCCGTGTTCGCGCGACGGAGAGACAGCCACCACCACTGGCACCGGGCGTCCCGGAAGAGGCAGCCGCCCTCTTCATGGAGGCTCTGGCTCGCGGCGACTATGACGCCGCGGCCGCCCGATTTACGACGCGCTTCCGTACCGTACCCGAGCCCCCCTGCTGCCGCATCTCCACCGCTTTCTACGTGGCCGAGCGGGAACTGGAGGACTTGGCCGGTGTGCTCTCCCGCCTCTGATCCGGGGCTGCTCCCCGTTCCGCCCGGGATGATCAGGCGGGCCCCATGATGACGCGCACCTGGTGTTCCTTGCCGTCCTCCAGGGGCGGCAGGAGGTTGGTGGGCAACTCATCACCGTCCAGGTAGACCTTGCGCACGCCGTGGCTGACGTGTCCGGGATTGTCGACTTCTATGAGGTAGGTGGCACGGCGGAATGACCGGCGCAACTGGAAGCCGTCCCATTCGGGGGGGATGGCAGGATCTATGCGCAGGCCTTCCAGTTCGGGCCGGGCACCCAGGATGCCCTGGTACCCGGCGATCTGGGCCCAGGCGGCCGTACCGGTAGTCCAGGTGAACTCCCCCCGGCCGAACCAGGGTGAATCCGGGCCGTGCACGTATTCGGCGTACACGTAGGGTTCTGCCAGGTAGCGGTCCTGGTCCGCAGAGGAGTTCATGAACGAACTCTTGCGGAACCACTCGTAGGCCCGGTCACCGCGGCCGATTTTCGCTTCTGCCAGGATGGCCCAGGTGACGGGGTGGTTGAAGATGGCGCCGTTTTCCTTGGTGCCCGGCGCGAACATGGTGATGATGCCCAGGGACGGGTCGGGTTCCTGGTATGCCGGTAGGAAGAGGGCCGGTCCGTAGGGAGTATCCAGGTGCTTCCAGACGGAATCCATGGCGGTCAGCGCTCGGTCCGGAGGGGCCAGGTCGCTGAGGACGGCCCAGGTCTGCGCGTTGACGTAGATGCGGCCCCACCGGTTGAGGTGGCTTCCGAATGCCTCCCCCCGGTCGGTGGTGCCCCGGATGTACCATTGGCCATCCCAGCAGTGCTCGTTCACCAGGCGCGAGACCTCTTCTGCCCGTGCCCGGTACCTCTGTGCCGGCTCACGGTTCCCCAGGGTGTCCTCGAGCGCAGCCATCTCCCGGAGCATCCACACCAGGAATTCCGCGGTCATGACGCTTTCTCCCCGGCCCTCGATGCCCACCTGGTCGAGGCCGTCGTTCCAGTCCGCCGCTCCCATCAGGGGTATGCCCCGCGGGCTCACCCGGCCCAGGGTATACTCCAGGGAACGCTGCAGGTGGTCGTGCACGGTGCCTTCGCCACCACCGTAAAAGGGCACCACTTCCTGCAGGAAGTCCACGTCGCCCGTCTCCTTCAGGTAGGAGATGACGGCGAGCACCGGCCAGAGGGCGTCGTCGGAATGCCCCGTACGGGGGCCGGTGTCGGACACGGGGTCCCAGTTGTGCAGGCAACCGCCGTCGGGGAACTGGTGGCGCAACAGTTCGCGCAGCTTGCGGGCAGCCGCTTCCGGTTCCATGGGCAGGACGCCCAGCAGGTCCTGGCAGCTGTCCCGGAAGCCAATTACGGAGCCGCCCCCGATGTAATAGGAGACCATGCGGGACCAGTGGAAGGTCACCCACGACTGGTACTTGGACCACACGTTAAGGGCCAGGTCGAAGTTCCGGTCGGGGGTGGTGGCCCAAAGGCGTCCCACGTAGTCGTCCCAGTAACCGCGCACGTGGGAATACGCGCGCCGTACTTCATCGAGATCCAGGTATTTCCGGGTGAGATGGGTGACGGACCCCCGGTCGGGGCTGGCTCCGGTCAGGATGACGAAATCACGGGTTTCCCCCGGCTCCAGTCTGAGGGAAGAGTGCAGGCTGGCGATCGCGTCCTGACCGGGTCCCTGGGAGTTGCTGCAGTGTCCTCTCTCGACGGCCAGCGGGCGTGACAGGTACCGGCCCGGTCCCACGAAGGCGGCCCGCAGGCCGTCGAAGCTGGTGACGGGCAGGCTGGAGCAGGCGAAAGCCACTGCCGGCCAGGGCAGGTGGGGCTTGGCGGGCCGGGCGCCCACTTCCCACAGCCTGTTTTCGGCCAGGAGGGTGCTGTCACTCCATTCCACGCGCTTGAACAGGGACGCAAAGGTGCTCTCCAGCAGGTCGTAGGGGAAACTCCCCAGCGCCCATTCCAGGTAAGAGAATACTCCCAGGTTCCGGGCGTGCGCCGACCGGTTGGCCAGCTTAACCCACCAGATCTCCAGGTCATCCCCGCGGGGGACGAAAAAGGTTACCTGTGCCTCTATCTCCCGGGCCAGGCAATGGATGTGGGTGTAACCGAGCCCGTGGCGGCACTCCCACCGGTCGTAAGGAGCCTGTACGGGCTGCCAGCCCAGCGACCAGGTTTCCCCGGTGTCTTCGTCACGCAGGTAAATGTAGCGACCGGGCCTGTCGGAAACCAGCATGTCGGCGGGGTGGGCCCTGGTGATGCGATGGTACCCGGAACTTCCGAAGAAGGAATAGCCACCACCCGTCTGGGAAATGAGGGCGCAGTAGTGCCCATTGGTGAGGTAATTTGCCCAGGGCCGGGGGGTCTCGGGGCGGGTGATCACGTACTCCCGGCCATCGGGAGCAAAGTTGCCGTATGGCACGCCTTACACCTCCACGCTGTCTTCATCGTCCCGGGCCATGGTGATGCCGGGGTGGAATACCCCTTCTGAAGCAGGATAGGAGGCGGCGGGCTCGGCGGCCGGCCTCACCTGCAGTTCGTTAACCACCCTTCTCACCCCGGTCAGCCCCGACACGATGGTTTCTGCCAGGCGTGCTTCCCGGGCGGAGCCCACCGAGCCCCGCAGGTGCACCACGCCGTCCTGGGCCACGGCCCGGATGGGGGCTGCGGACAACGGCGCTATCTGCCCCAGCACCTCGTGCACCCTTTGCGCCAGCAAGGCGTCTCTCAGCTTCACTTCAGAACCCCCCTTTTCTGCGCGCGGCGGCACCTGCCGGCCGCCGCGCCTGCTGATCCCAGTTCGGAAAGCCTGTGGCCTTCCCGCAGCGGGAACGGGCTATGAGGTTCCCGCGGCCGGGACGGCATCCCGGGCCGCATCCAGTTCCAGCATCAGGGCCTGCACCCAGAGGTAGGAGAGCAGGGACTCTGCCCCCTGGTTCAGGTTCACCCCGCCGGGCGTGAGGCCGTCGTAGCACCCGCCGGTGGTAGCGTCCGCCAGGGATACCCCCAGCTCGTTGTGCCCGTGGAACCAGGCTGCTGCCTGGCGGGCCAGTTCTCGATAGCGGGAAGCCCCGGTCACCAGGTAGGCCTGGATGTTGACCTCGGCCAGGTGAGCGGCGTCCACGGGCTGTTCGTCGAACTCCGCCGGCGTACCCCCGCGGCGATACCAGTGCCGGTTTCCCACCAGCTTGGGGTAGCCACGGCGGAAACAGCAGTCGTTGAGGAAGTCCAGGGTTTCCCTGGCCGCCCGCAGGAACTTGCGGCGACCGGTAACCAGGTAGGCGGCCAGCATGCCCTGGGGGAGAACCCCGTTGCTGTAAGTCATGGTTTCCTCGAACCAGTGCCATCCCGGAGCGGCCGAGGCCCGGTAAGCGGCCAGGAGGTGGTGCCCGAGCCGGTCGGCGAGGGTCTGGATCCCCGGTTCGGGGGAAGTTTCCTGATACCGCTGCAGGGCGATGAGGGCCAAGGCCTGAGCCCGTGGGGCACGCAACCGGCCCACGTGGGGGAGGGCCCGTTCCCAGAGACGCCTGGCCAGGAGATAGCTTCCGCCCGGAGGGTTGCGGTCGTCGCTCGTCATCACCTCTACGCAGGCTCCCAGGGCCCGGGCGAAGCAGTCTTCCGATCCTTTTTCGTCCACGAAGCGCCGGGTGTAGTCCATGAAGTTGTGGAACCACCCTCCTGGCATCTGGGCATATGCCAGGAAGGCCAGGTAGCGCTGGGCCAGGGGCTGCAGCACGGGATCACCGCGCGTGTTTGGCACTCTCATCAGAAGCGTCAGAGCCCGGCTGTTGTCGTCCGTTGTGTATCCGCTGGCCAGGTCCGGCAGGGAATAGATGGCGTGCTGGATGAGGGCGGTGCAGTCCGTCAGGCGTTGAAGGTGATCCCAGCGCAAGGTAGGGGACGGCAAGCTTGCGCACGCGGTCATATCCCTTGCTCCTTCCCGTTAGCTCCCTGAACAGGCTCGCGTAGCGAGCACCCACGCGGGGCCAGGTCATAGTGATGCCCAAGGTGATGGCCCGTTGCTGCAACTGGCGGCGCAGTCGGAAGGAACCCAGGATGCGGTTGATGGCATGTTCGAGGGCCTCGGGGTTGCGGAACTCCACCAGCAGGCCCCTGCCGTTGCCCAACAGCTCCCGGGCGTACAGGTAAGGCGTGGAGACGATAGCCTTTCCCAGTCCCAGCGCGTAGGCCAGGGTGCCCGATACAATCTGGTCGGCGCCCAGATACGGGGTGACGTAGATGTCGGAGGCGAGCAGGTAATCGGTGAGTTCGGCCTCGGTGAGGTAGGCGTCCACGAAGCGGACGTGGTCGGTCAGCCCAAGTTCCCCTACCACCCCGAGCAAGTGCTCCCGATAGCTTTCCCCGTATAGTTTTCGCACCACGGGGTGGGTTTGCCCCAGAACCAGGTACAGCACCCGCGGGTGGCGCCTGACGATGCCGGGGAGGGCGTGGAGCATGTATTCGATGCCCTTGCCCGGGTTGATGAGGCCGAAGGTGCAGAGCACCTGCCTTCCGGAGAGTCCCAGGCGCCGCCTGATTTCGCGCCGGCTCCAGGCGCGAACGGCGGGGACGCCGTGGGGGATCACGTGCACCAGGGAGGGATCGATACCGTACACTTCACCCAGCAACTGGCGGCCGGTGTCGGTCATCACCACCAGGGCCGCAGCCCGGTCGGCCAGCCGGCGGACGATTTCTCGCTGGCCCGGGAGAGGACGGGACAGCACGGTGTGCAGGGTGACTACCAGGGGCCTCTGCAGGCGATCCACCAGTTCCAGCACCATCTGGCCGTTTTCGCCTCCGAAGATGCCGTACTCGTGGTGAAGGTTCACCACCGGGCAACCTGCCCGGTTGAGGAAATCGGCCGCCGCCCGGTAGTCGGCCGGGTAGCCCTGCCTTATCTCCCCGATCACCGGTTCCCCGTAATCGTATGCTCCCGCGTGGTCGCTTACGGCGATAACCTTGCCTTCCCATCCCGCTGCTTGCACGCCGGCCATCAGGTTGGAGACGAAGGTGGCGAGGCCGCAACGTCGCGGCGGGAACGTGCTCAGGTAGCACACCAGGGGGCGATTTGCAAACAAGGATTTCCCTCCCCCGTCCCGACTGAGGCCACCCTGGTGTAAGGTATCCCGGGTCCGATTTCCCTATCCTGTGGCAACCCCGTTTGCGGGGGAATGTCTTTATTCTTGCCGGGCAGGAGGAATTGAGGCACGCGTGGAGAATAGGACAAGCGCAGTGGGTCAAAGTGGTGAACAGTGGGGAACGCGGACACGCGGTTCGGAGGGGAAGGGGGGCGGGGTATGTTTCTCGGACAATACGTTCACAACATGGACGAGAAGGGCCGGGTGGCCATCCCCGCCCGCTTCCGTACCGAACTGGGGGATCGCATGGTGGTGACGCGGGGGCTGGACAAGTGCCTGTGGGTGTACCCGTGGGAAACCTGGCGGGCGATCTCGAGCCGCTTCGCCCAGCTTCCCTTCACCCGGGCGCGTAACCGCAATTTCCAGCGCTACTTCTTCGCGGGAGCCGTCGAGTGTTCACCCGATGCCCAGGGGCGCATCCTGATTTCCCCCGCCCTGCGCACCTACGCGGGACTGACCCGGGAGGTGGTGGTGGCGGGGGTTTCCGATCACGTGGAGATATGGGACCGCCAGGGATGGGAGGCGTTCGAAGAACAGGTGAACGCGGAGTACGAGGAGATAGCGGAGAGCCTGTTCGCTCCCGAGGAACCGGCAGAGGAGGGAGGCCGGTAGTGCACCGGCCGGTGATGGTGGCCCAGGTTCTGGAGCTGCTGCAGGTGAAAGAAGGGGGCACGTACGTGGACTGCACCGTAGGCGAGGGCGGTCACGCCCGCGCCATCCTGGAGAAGGCCGGTGGGCGGGGGCGCCTGCTCGGCCTCGACTGGGATGGGGAAGCCCTCGAGGCGGCGGCCCGGCAGCTGGCTCCCTGGGGGGACGTGGTGCGCCTGCGGCGGGAACCGTTTTCGCGCCTGGGGTGGGTGGTGGCCGAGGAGAACATCGGTCCCGTGGACGGCGTGCTCTTTGACCTGGGGGTATGTTCGCGGCACCTGGACGATCCCGGGCGGGGATTCTCGTACCAGCACCAGGGGCCGCTGGACATGCGCATGGACCGGCGGCAGAGCCTGACTGCAGCGGATCTGGTGAACGGGTTACCCGAGGAGGAACTGGCCTTCATCATATCCCACTACGGCGAGGAGCGGTGGGCCCGGCGCATAGCCCGGCGTATCGTGGAGACCCGGGCCAGAGCTCCCATCCGCACCACTCTGGACCTAGTGGCCATCATCAAGGATGCCATCCCGGCACCGGCGCGGCGGCACGGGGGACATCCCGCCCGCCGCACTTTCCAGGCCCTACGGATAGCCGTTAACCGCGAACTCGAGCAACTCGAGCAGGGGCTCGAGCAGGCGGTCGCTGCCTGCCGGCCGGGGGGGCGGGTGTGCGTGATCGCATTTCATTCCCTGGAAGACAGGATAGTCAAGCGACGATTCCTTGCCCTGGCACGGGCGGGACGGGGTACGGTGCTCACCCGTCGCCCCCTCGTGCCGGGGCCGGAAGAAGTGGAGGCAAACCCCCGCGCGCGCAGTGCCAGGCTGCGGGGGTTCCAGGTTGGGGACGAGGGCGGGCGGCCCGAGCCCGGCAGCGGAGCGACCACCGCATAGGGCAAGGAGGGGAGGAATAGGCATGGTTATGGCCGACGAGGCCTGTACCGGCCGGTGGGTGGGATACGGTCGCCCCCGAGGGCGAGCGGTCAGGGCGGGGTGCGCCATCCCGCAGTTCCGACGGGGGGTGCGGGCAGCTACCTCGCTAACGCGGCGGGCGGCGCGGGCCCGCTGCGCTACCCCCCTGGTACGCCGGGCGGCCCGAGCGCGCGCTGTCGGGCGCGCGCTGGGCTCGGTCTGGGTGCTGGGACCCGCTCTGGTGGGGCTGGTGGGACTGCTTGCGCTGGCCCTGGTGTACCTGCACGTGGCCTGCCTGGACACCGGACACCGCATCCTGGCCCTCCAGAAGGAAGTGCAAGCCCTCCAGGCGGAGAACGAACGGCTGCAACTGGGGGTGCTGCGACTTAGTTCCCCGGCCCGGGTGGAGCAGGTGGCCAGGGAGAAACTGGGAATGGTGCCCGTCGAGGTTGCCAGGACCATCCCGGCTCCCGCTTCCGTCCTGGCCGAGGCGGCCGAGCCCCGGGTGACCGCCTCCTGGCTGGAACAGGTATTCTCCTTCCTGGCGGGCCTGCTACAAGGACAGGGAGTGCTGGCCGGACCCGCCCGCTAGTGGCCGGGAGGGGGCAGAGGGTAGTGTTCAGTCCTCCTCTGAGCCTGCGCAGGCGACTGGTGGTGCTCTTTTTTGCCTTCTTTCTTTGCTTCACCGTACTGGTCGGGCGCCTGGGCTGGCTGCAGGTGGTCAAGGGGGAAGAATTGAGGAGCCGTGCCCTCCAGGTGCGGATGAACGACATTCCGGTACAGGCCCGGCGTGGTCTCATCCTGGACCGGCGGGGGCGGGAACTGGCCATATCGGTAGACGTAAACTCGGTGTACGCCATCCCACCCGAAATCAAAGACGTGGAAAAGACCGCCCGTGAACTGTCCCGGGTCCTCGGTATTCCGCCCCAGGATGTCCTGGAAAGGCTGCGGCAACGCGCCTTTTATGTATGGATTAAGCGTCGCATCAGCGAGGAGGAGGCCACCGCCATCAAGGGGCTCAAGCTGCGCGGTATCGGGCTCACCCAGGAAGCCCAGCGCTTTTACCCTCAGGGGCAACTGGCTGCCCATCTCCTCGGTATTGTGGGCATAGACAACGTGGGGCTGGAGGGACTGGAACTCATCTACGACGAGGAGTTGCGGGGTAAGCCGGGCCGGGTGGTCGTGGAGGTGGATGCCCTGGGGCGGGAGATACCCCATTCCCTGCGCCAGTTCGAACCGCCCGTGCCCGGCAACAACCTGGTGCTCAGCATCGACCAGGTGCTCCAGTACATATGCGAACGGGAACTTGAGCGAGCCATGGCCCGCACCGAGGCCAAAGCCGGGGCCGTGGTGATGATGAATCCGGGGAATGGCGAGATCCTGGCCCTGGCCAGCCGTCCTACTTTTGATCCCGGCCGGTACCAGGACTTCCCCGGCTCGTACCGCCGCAACCCGGTGGTTTCGGACACTATCCCTCCCGGTTCCACCTTCAAGCCGATCACCGCGGCTGCGGCGCTGGAAACGGGGGTGGTCACTCCCACTTCCGGTTTCTATTGCGGCGGTTCCATCACCGTACCCGGGCACACCTTTGCCTGCTGGCTGGATGGCGGCCACGGTGCCATTACCTTCGAGGAAGCCGTGGCCCAGAGCTGCAACGTGGCGTTCATCCAGATGGGGCTGAGGGTGGGCGTGGACGCCTTTTACCGTTACCTGGACGAGTTCGGGTTCACCCAGCCCACGGGGACCGATGCGGGTACGGGGGAGGCACAGGGCCTGCTCTTGCCCAAGCGGGATTGCAAACCGGTGGACCTGGCGGCCATGGCCTTCGGCCAGACGCTGACCGTCACCCCCCTGCAACTTTGCCGGGCCATCGCCGCCATCGCCAACGGGGGCGTGATGACCACTCCCCACGTGATGAAGGAAATCCGCACCCCCTCCGGGGAACTGGTGCGGTCCTACGAGGACAAGGGAGTGCGGCGGGTCATCTCCGAAGAGACAGCTCGCGAACTGGTGCGTGCCATGGAGCTGGTGATGGAAAAGGGAACCGGTAAGTCGGCCCGGATCGCAGGTTACCGGCTGGCAGGAAAGACGGGTACGGCGCAGAAGGTGGAGGAGGGCCGCATCGCCTCCGGTAAGTACATCAGTTCCTTCGTGGGGTTCGGGCCCCTGCCCGATCCGCGCCTGCTCACCCTGGTCGTCCTGGATGAGCCCAAAGGAGAGTATTACGGCAGCCAGGTGGCGGCGCCGGTGTTCAGCGCCATCATGGCTGATGCCTTCCGCTACCTGGAGATCCCGCCTGAGGGCACGGTTGCCCCCCCGGCCGTCCGGCAGGGGGGTGCAGGCGCGACCGGCGCGGGATCCCGGGTGACGACGGCGGCTGGGGCCGTGGCCTCGGGGACGGTGGCGGTACCGGACGTGCGGGGGATGAGTATGCGGGCGGCTGCCTACTGTTTGGAGCAGGCCGGCCTGCGCATGGCGGCGCGGGGGACGGGTCGGGCCGTGAAACAAGAACCCGCTCCCGGTGCCAGCCTGCCCCGGGGCGGGTTGGTGCGGGTGGAGTTTGCCCCGCCGCCTCCTGCTCCCCCCTAGCTGGTGTCCTCGCCTGCGGCCGGCGAAGCCCGGCTGGCAGTTCCCCGGCGGTGCGCCACGTTGTGCCGGTGGCGGGCGTCACATAAAATGAGCGGGGTTGAGTCAGAATACTGGAAAAGTTAACCGAAAGCGGTGGTTGCTGCCTATGACCCTGAGAGAACTGATAAAGATACTGCCGGAGAAAGACTTAAGAGGTGACCCGGACACGGAAATCACGGGTCTGGCTTACCACGCCGGGGCAGTGCGCCCCGGGTTCCTTTTCGCCTGCTGGCGGGGGCTCAAGTGGGATGGCCACGACTTTGCCCCGGAGGCGGTGCGTCGAGGAGCGCGGGCCCTGCTGGTGGAGAGGAGGCTGGAGCTGGACGCGGATGTGGCTCAGGTACTGGTGCCCTCCTCCCGGCGTGCCCTGGCCCTGCTGGCGGCCGTGTTCTGGGGCCATCCCTCTCGCAGGCTGCGGCTGGTGGGCGTGACCGGGACCAACGGAAAGACCACTACCACCCACCTGGTGCGCCACATCCTGGCTTGCTGTGGCCATCGGGTGGGATTGGTGGGAACGGTACGGAACGTGGTGTGCGACCGGGAGTTGCCCGTGGAGCGGACCACGCCCGAGTCGGTTGACATCATGTCCCTGCTCGGGCAGATGACGGCCTGCGGATCGACGTACTGCGTGATGGAGGTATCCTCCCATGCCCTGGACCAGGAGCGGGTGGCAGGGTGCGAATTTGCGGTGGCGGTGTTCACCAACCTTACCCAGGACCACCTGGACTACCACCCCACATTCGAGGATTACCTGCAGGCCAAGTTGCGGCTCTTCCGGTCCCTGGGCGTGGGGTACCTGGGGGACACCGTGGGCAAGAAACTGGCGGTGGTCAATGCAGATGACGCCTCGTCGTACCGTTTCGTGGAGGAAGCTCGCCGGGCGGGGGCCGGGGTGGTGAGCTACGCCCTGCGTAATCCGGCGGACATGACGGCGGAAGACGTACGTATGACGGCGGAAGGTACATCTTTCCTGGCGAGGACACCCGCCGGGGAGGCTCACGTCACCCTGCCCCTGGTGGGACGGTTCAACGTGTATAATGCCCTGGCCGCCGTGGCCGTGGCCATCGGAGAGGGTGTGCCCCTTGCCCTGGCCGTGCGAGCCCTGGCGGAAGCCCCCCAGGTGCCGGGACGCTTCGAGAGGATCAAGGAGGCCCGCGACTTCTCGGTGATCGTGGACTACGCCCACACTCCCGACGGGCTGCGCAACGTGCTGGAGACGGCCCGCGAGATCACGCAGGGGCGGGTGATCGCCGTGTTTGGCTGCGGCGGGGACCGGGACCGGGGGAAGCGCCCCATCATGGGGAGGATAGCCCGGGAACTGGCTGACCTCACCGTGATCACATCCGACAACCCCCGCAGTGAAGACCCCCGGGCTATCATTCGCGAGATTGAAGAGGGGGTGCGTGCCCCCGGGTACCAGTATCTGGTCGAACCCGATCGGCGCCGGGCCATAGCCCTGGCGCTGGCAGAGGCGAAGCCGGGAGACCTGGTGCTCATCGCGGGCAAGGGCCACGAGACCTACCAGATCATCGGGGACCGCACCCTGCCCTTTGACGACCGCCAGGTGGCGCGGGAGTTGCTGGCGGGGAGGTGACAGGGCTTGCTGTTCACGGTCGAAGAAGCCTGCCGCATCCTGGACGGCCGCCTCATTCCCCCCGGTGCCGGGTCCCCGGCGGAGGCCAGCGGGATGGGGCAGCGGGAGATCCTGGCCGTAACCCACGACAGCAGGCGGGTCAACCCGGGAACCCTCTTCGTGGCCATACCGGGTGCCGCCACGGATGGTCACCTCTTTCTGGAAGACGCCTTTGCGCGGGGGGCGGTGGCTGCCCTGGTCTCCCGCGAACCTCAGCGACCGGCGGGTGGACCCTGCCTGCTCGTGCCCGATACGGTGCTGGCCCTCGGCAAGCTGGCCCTCTCTCACCGCCTGCGTTTTTCCCCGGTGGTCATAGGGATCACAGGCTCCCTGGGGAAAACCAGCACCAAGGATATGGCAGCCTCCGTGCTGGGGACGCGCTACCGGGTGCTGAAGAACGAAGGGAACCTGAACACTGAGGTGGGGGTTCCCCTGACCCTATTCGGTCTGGATGCCACCCACGAAGTGGCCCTGATCGAGATGGCCATGCGGGGGCGGGGGCAGATAGCCTACCTGGCTGGCCTGGCACGGCCCCGAATGGGCGTGGTTACCAACGTCTCCGAGAGTCACCTGGAACTCCTGGGGTCGATTGAGGAGGTGGCGCGGGCCAAAGCCGAACTGGTGGCCGCTTTGCCCCCGGACGGTACTGCCATCTTGAACGGTGACGACCCCCGGGTGCGCAGGATGGGGGAGCGGTTCCCGGGGCGGGTGGTGTACTTTGGCCTGGGCGCCGGGTGCGAGGTGCGGGCCTCGGGTGTGCGATCCCTGGGCGACCGGGGCAGCCGTTTCCTTTTGCACCTGGGGGAGGAGGTGGGGGAGGTGTTCCTGCCCGTTCCCGGCCGCCATCAGGTGCCGAATGCCCTGGCGGCGGCGGCCGTGGGGTGGGCGCTGGGCCTTTCCCTGGTGGAGATCGTGAGGGGTTTGGAAAACCCCGCTCTGTCGGGGATGCGCATGGAGGTTGTGCGGCTGGGCGGGGTGACTGTGCTGAACGATGCGTACAACGCCAGCCCCACCAGCACGTCCGCCGCCCTGGAGACTCTCATGGATATTCCGGGGCGGCGTCACCTGGCTGTGCTGGGAGACATGCTGGAACTGGGGCCCCGCGCCATCCCCGGTCACCGGGAAGTGGGCAGGTTGGTGGCCCGCTTGGGGCTGGACTACCTGCTCACGGTGGGCACCCTTTCCCGCCACCTGGTGGAAGCCGCCCGCGAGGAGGGCATGCCAGGGGAGCGGATCACGTCGGTGGATTCCGCCCGGGAGGCGGCCGAACTGGTGAACGGCCTGCTGGGAGAAGGCGATGTGGTGCTGGTGAAGGGGTCCCGGGGTATGAAGCTGGAACAGGTGGTGGCCGCACTGCGGCAGAGGTGGGGGCAGGCATGATGATCGGCGTGCAGCCGCTGGTGGCGGCGTGGGTGTTTGCTCTGGTGGCGGGTGCCCTGCTGGTCCCCGTGCTGCGCCGCCTCAAGGCCGGACAGGTGGTGCGGAGCGACGGACCCCGCAGCCACGCGGGCAAGGCCGGCACCCCCACCATGGGAGGGCTGGTGTTCCTGCTGGCCCTTTCGGCGGCCGGGCTCGCGTGGGGGCCGCGGACCGGATCCCTGTACCTGCTCCTGTTCAGCACCTGGTCTTTCGGTATGCTGGGCTGGGCCGATGATTTCCTGAAGGTGGTGGCCAGGCGACCGCTGGGACTGCGAGGCCGTTACAAGGTGGCGGGTCAACTGGCCCTGGCCACGGCCATAGTGGCGGTTGCCCTGAACCTGGGCAGGGGTACCATCGTGGAGGTGCCCTGGTACGGTCCCCTCGACCTGGGCCCGGCTTACTGGGTGCTGGGGATGCTGGTGGTGCTGGCGGGGGCAAACGCCGTCAACCTCACCGACGGGCTCGACGGCCTGGCGGCGGGAGCGACCGCCTGTTCCTTCCTGGCCTACGGGCTTATAGCCTGGAGCCTGGGAGAGGAAGACCTGGTGACGTTCTGCCTGGCCACCGTGGGCGCGCTGGTGGGTTTCCTGCGTTACAACGTCTACCCCGCGCGGGTATTCATGGGGGATACGGGAGCCCTCGCCCTGGGGGCGGCTCTGGGCACCTGTGCCATCCTCACCCGCACCGAGCTCCTGCTCCTTTTCATCGGGGGGCTGTATGTGGTGGAGGCGCTGTCCGTCATCCTGCAGGTTTTCTGGTTCCACACCTTCGGCCGCCGCATCCTGCGCATGAGCCCGCTCCACCACCATTTCGAGCTGGTGGGATGGCCGGAACCCCGCGTGGTGGAATTCTTCTGGGCCTGTTCGGCGCTGTGTGCGTTCCTGGGGCTCCTGGTGTGGCGGGGGATGGGGTGATGGCACGCCAGGGTGGGGGTCAGCGGCGGCATCTTCGCGGTCATGGCTCCGGGGGCTCCCGTCTGGGGGCGACCCCGAGCGCGCGGGCGGCCGCGAACGTGAGGAGTGTGCGGGCGCGGGCGGTTTCCCCCCAGCCCGGCAGCCCCGATCCCCTGCTTTTTTTGGCCGTGGTGTGCTTGGTAACGCTGGGTATCGTCATGGTGGCCAGTTCGTCGGCGGCCAAGTCCCTGGAGACTCTGGGCGACCGCTTTTACTACCTGAAGCGCCAGGCGGTGTGGGCGGTCCTGGGACTGGTGGGCGCCTTGTTCACTTCCCGCCTGAAGTACTGGCACTGGATCTCGCTGGCGCGTCCCGCCCTGGTGGTCACCATCATCCTGCTGGTGCTGGTGCTCATCCCCGGGGTGGGGCGGACATCCCGGGAAGCCCAGCGCTGGCTGGGGTACGGATCCCTCGCCTTTCAGCCCTCCGAGATGGCCAAGGTCACCATCACCATATTTGCCGCCTACCACCTTTCCCGCCGGGAGGGGATAGCGCGGGACTTCTGGCGGGGGGTGGTGCCCCTGCTCTTCTGGATCGGCCTGGCGGCTGCCCTCATCCTGGAACAGCCCGACCTGGGCACGGCGGTGACGGTGGGGGGGACTTTGTTCCTGGCCCTGATCACCGCCGGGGCCCGCCTTTCCCACGTCGTCCTGCTGGGCGCGGCGGCGGTGCCCGTCACCTTCTGGGCCATCTTCGCGGAAGAGTACCGCCGCCGGCGCTTTCTGGCCTTTCTCGATCCCTGGGCTGACCCGCAGGGGTCGGGATTCCATATCATACAGGCCCTGTACGCCCTGGGATGCGGGCGCCTGTTCGGGGTGGGCCTGGGGCAAAGCAGGCAGAAGCTCTGGTACCTTCCGGAGGAGCACACCGACTTCATCTTCGCCATAATAGGGGAAGAGCTGGGGGTGATCGGGGCCGTCACGGTGGTCGCCCTGTTCTTTCTTTTCACCTGGCGCGGGTTCCGGGCAGCCATGCACGCACCGGATACCTTTTCCTCGCTGCTGGCGGCGGGGTTGACCGGGATGATCGCGCTGCAGGCGGTGGTGAACATCGGGGTGGTCACGGCCATGTTGCCCGTTACCGGTATCCCCCTGCCCTTCATCAGCTACGGCGGTTCTTCCCTGGTGTTCTCCCTGGCCGCGGCGGGCATCGTGCTCAACGTCTCCCGGTACACCCGTCCCTCCGGGTGAGGGCGGTTACGGGAGGGAACCCGGGATGCCTATGTACGAAGGCGGTGGTGGCGTGGCAGGCGAACTCAGGATTGTGTTGACGGGCGGAGGGACGGGCGGTCACATCTACCCGGCGCTGGCGGTGGGCAGGGTGCTCCGCGAGGAGTATGGCGCCCAGCTCCTTTACGTGGGCAGCCGCGGGAGCATGGAGGCCGAGCTGGTGCCCCGGGAGGGTATCCCCTTCGAGGGGATAACGGTCACAGGCCTGCGGGGCAAGTCACCGGGGCAGGTGGTCGCGGGTGCGGGGCGGGCCGCCCTGGCGGTGGGACAGGCCCTGGCCATCCTGGGGCGCTTCCGTCCCCGCGCGGTGCTGGGGACGGGCGGGTACGTGACGGGTCCGGTGGTGCTGGCCGCCATCTTGCGGCGCATCCCGGCCGTGCTGCAGGAGCAAAACGTGGTCCCCGGTGCCACCAACCGGGTGTTATCACGCTTTTGCCGGGCGGTGTGCGTACCCTACGCCCAGTGTCTGGTGCACTTCCCCTCGAGGGCCGTCCTGGTAGTGACCGGGAACCCTGTCCGCCCCCAGGTGGTAACCCGTACCCGGGAAGAGGGGTGCCGGGCCCTGGGGTTGGATCCACGGCGCCCTACGCTCCTCGTGCTGGGAGGAAGCCGGGGGGCCCGGCGGGTGGCGGAGGCTGCGGTGGACGCACTTCCTGCCGTGAGGGAGGCTCACCCGGATCTGCAGGTCCTGATCATCGCCGGCCGGGACTATTACCCCGAAGCCCGTTCCCGGCTCGGTCGGGTGGAGGCGGGGGGGCACGTGCGGCTGGAGCCCTACGTCTATAACATGGAAGATGCCCTGGCGGCAGCGGACCTGGTGGTGGGGCGCGCCGGGGCCATGACGGTAGCGGAGGTGACGGTGCGAGGCCTGCCCGCCATCCTGATCCCTTCCCCGAACGTGGTAGGGCGTCACCAGGATTACAACGCCCGCCAGCTCGAAAAAGAGGGGGCGGCCCGGGTGATCCCGGATGACAACCTGGATGGACAGGCCCTCGCCGCTGTCGTGAATACCATACTGGGGGATGCATCCCTCAGGGGAGCGATGGCCGCCGGTTCCCGCCGGCTGGGGAAGCCCGATGCTGCCCGGCGGGTGGCAGAAGTGGTGGTGCAGGCCGCCCGGGAGTAGCCGCACATGGTGCCGGGCGATGCGGTGCGGCGTGCCGGGCGGGCATGCAGTGACCCGTCCGGATGAAGCCCGGCAGGTTACCTGTGGCATACTAATGGGATGCAAGGGAAGCAGGTGGAGGACTGTTCATGCCCAGGGTGCATTTCGTAGGGATCGGCGGGGCCGGCATGTCGGCCCTGGCTCATGTCCTCATAGAGATGGGGTATGAGGTGAGCGGGTCGGACCTGGTGTCCAGCGAGGCCACCCGGCGCCTGGCCAGCCAGGGAGCTACCATTTTTCAGGGCCACCGGGCCGAGCAGGTGGGAAATCCCGACCTGGTGGTGGTTTCGGCCGCAGTTCCTGCGGGTAACCCGGAGGTCGAAGAAGCACGCGCCCGCGGGTTACCCATCCTGGGGAGGTCGGAATTGCTGGCCCGCCTGATGGCGGAGAGGGACGGGGTGGGGGTGGCGGGCGCCCACGGCAAGACCACCACCGCTTCCATGGTGGCGGTGTGCCTGGAGCGTGCCGGGTTTGACCCCACCGTCCTCATCGGAGGAGAACTGAACGACGCCGCCGCCACTTCCCGCCTGGGCCGCGGGCGTTACCTGGTGGCAGAGGTGGACGAATACGATGGTACCATCCTCCTCCTGGAGGCCTATGTGGCCCTGGTTACCAACATTGACGACGATCACCTGGAACGTTACCGGTATTCCATGGATGAGTTGATGGCAGCGTTCCGCCGCTTCCTCGAGCAGGTGCGTCCCGATGGCGCCGCGGTGGCCTGTCTGGACAGCCCCTACGTGCGGCGGGCTCTGAATGGATACGGCCGTCGGCTCATCACGTATGCCCTCAACGGCGAGGCCGATTACAGCGCCCAGGACATCCAGCTCCAGCCGGGGGGATCGCGGTTCACCGCCTGGTTCCGCGGCCGGCGCCTGGGAGAGGTAAGGCTCTCGGTGCCGGGCAGGCACAACGTCCAGAATGCCCTGGGAGCCATAGCGGCCTGTTCTTTCCTGGGAGTGGAGTTCCCGTCTGCCCGGGAAGCGCTGGCCTCCTTCCGCGGGGTCAGGCGGCGTTTTGAGACCCTGGGGATAGAGAGGGGGATAAGGGTGGTGGACGACTTTGCCCACCACCCGGCCGAGGTGGAGGCCACCCTGCGGGCGGCGCGCCAGGAAGCGGGTGAAGGACGGGTGGTGTGCCTGTTCCAACCCCACCGTTACACGCGTACCCAGATATTGCACCGGGCATTCGGGCCGGCCCTGGTCCTGGCCGACCTGGTAGGGGTCATGGACATCTACCCGGCGGCGGAAACGCCCATCCCGGGTGTGACCGGGGAACTCGTCGCGCAGGCAGTGCGCGATCAGGGGAAGGAGGCACCGTTTCTGCCCTCGCCCGGAGAGGCTCTGGCGTGGTTGCAGTCAACCGCCCGGCCCGGTGACCTGGTACTGGTCATGGGAGCCGGCGACGTGTGGAAGCTGGGAAAGGAGTTCCTCAGGCACCTGCGGGGGGGCGGATCGGTTGGAACAGGTGCTGGCCCGTCTGCGTAGCATGGTGCGGGGAGATGTCAGGTGGTCGGAGCCCATGAGCCGCCACACCTCCTTCCGGGTGGGGGGGCCGGCAGACCTGTACGTGCGCCCCGCGGATTTCCCCTCACTCCAGGCGGCACTTGCCATCCTGGCCGAAGCCGAGTTGCCGGTGCTGGTGGTGGGACTGGGCACCAACCTGCTGGTCAGGGACGGGGGCATCCGCGGGGCGGTGGTGTCCACGGCCCGCCTGAGCGGGTGGCGGGTGGAAGGCGTCAGGTTGGTGGCATGGAGTGGCACTCCCCTTCCCGCCCTGGCCCGCGGGGCCGCCCGGGCCGGCATGAGCGGCCTGGAGTTTGCGGCCGGGATACCGGGAACCCTGGGAGGCGCCGTGATCATGAACGCAGGTGCCCACGGGATGTGCCTGGGAGAAGTGATCGAGCAGGTCACCGTGCTGGATGGGGACGGCTGCATGCTCCTGGGCCGGGAGGACCTGGGGCTCGGTTACCGGGACAGCCGCCTGCGTCGCGAAAAGATGGTGGTCACTGAGGCCGTACTGTGCCTGCGTTCCTCCTCCCGTGCCGAGGTGGAAGCGCGTACGATGGAACTGTTGGAGGTGCGCCGCAGGACCCAGCCACGGGGGGTGCCGTCGGCGGGCAGTTTCTTCCGCAACCCCCCCGGAGTGGCGGCCGGTTTTCTGATCGAGAGGGCGGGGTGCAAGGGGATGCGAGTGGGAGGAGCGGAGGTTTCCCCGGTGCACGCCAACTTCCTGGTCAACCGGGGCGGAGCCACGGCCGGCGACGTCCTGGCCCTGGCCGCCAGGGTGCGTGAGCGGGTGGCGGAGCGGTTTGGTATCTGGCTGGAGCCGGAAGTGGAAATCGTGGGTGAGGAGCCGGCGATCTGACCCCCAGGGAGGCAGCCGGGGGTGAAGGGTGTGGAACGTTTTGTTATCGAGGGAGGACACCGCCTCTCTGGAACCGTTCTGGTCAGTGGTTCCAAGAATGCCGTACTGCCCATGATGGCGGCGGCGGTACTTACTCGGGAGAGGTGCACGTTGCGGGGCGTACCCGGTCTGCGAGACGTCTCCGTGATGCGCCAGATCCTGGAGAGGCTGGGGGTAGAGGTGGGGTGGCGCCCCGACGGGACCCTGGAAATGTGGGCCAGGGAACTGGGGACGTGCGAGGTACGCGAGGAACTCAGCCGGCAGATGCGTTCCTCCATATTCCTGATGGGGCCGCTCCTGGCTCGTGCCGGTAAGGTCAGGGTTGCTTACCCCGGGGGTTGTGCCATCGGACCCCGCCCCATCGACCTGCACCTGCGCGGGCTGGAGGCCCTGGGAGCGCGACTCCGGGAACGCCACGGATACATTTACGGAGAGGCAACCCGCCTGCGGGGGCAGGAGATCCATCTGGATTTCCCCAGCGTGGGGGCCACGGAAAACATCATGATGGCGGCGGTGCTGGCCCGCGGGGTTACCGTGATCAGGAACGCGGCCAAAGAACCAGAAATCGTGGACTTGCAGAACTTCCTCAACGCCATGGGGGCCCGTGTCACCGGGGCGGGCACCGACTTCATCCGCATCGAGGGGGTTTCGGAATTGGGTGGATGCCAGCATCACGTGATCCCCGACCGCATTGAAGCGGGGACCATGATGGTGGCGGCCGCCGTCACCGGCGGAGAGGTGGTCGTCTCCGGGGTGATCCCCGAGCACCTGGAGTCGATCACCGCCAAGCTCAAGGAGACCGGGGCGAGCGTGTCGCCGGTGGGGCCGGGTCAGTTGCTGGTGAAGGGACCGGAGAGGCCGCGGGCCACCGACTTCAAGACGCTGCCCTACCCGGGGTTCCCCACGGACATGCAGCCCCAGGTGATGGCCCTTATGTGCCTGGCCGAGGGGACGTCGGTCATTACGGAGACGGTGTTCGAGAACCGCTTCAAGCATGCCGACGAACTGCGCCGCATGGGCGCCCAGATCAGGGTGGAAGGTCGGACCGCCGTGGTGAAGGGTGTGCCGATACTGTTCGGGGCCGCGGTGGAATCCACCGACCTGCGGAGCGGGGCAGCCCTGGTCCTGGCGGGCCTGGCCGCAGAAGGGGTGACCACGGTGGAGGATACTTCCCACATCGACCGCGGCTACGACCGCCTGGAGGCGAAGCTGGCCGGTCTGGGTGCCCGCATCGAGCGCGTGGCCGGCTGAAAGCGTGCAACTGGCGGACCGGTAAGGGGTAGGGTACAATTAGGTGATTGAGGGCGGGATGTCTTGATGCGGACGTTCGGGGGACATGCTGGTCGGACAAGGGTGACCTGGTGCCTGTTACTGCTGCTGGCCGTGGCGGTTGTCCTGGCCTTTGCCCAATCCCGCTACGCCATGCTGCGGGAAGTGAGCGTGCGTGGCACCAGCCGTCTCGACCCCGGCCAGGTGGCGGAGTTTTCCGGGTTGCGCCCGGGACAGAGCGTCTTTTCCCTGCGCCCGGCCCGGGTGGCTGCTCGCTTGCGTTCCCTTCCCTGGGTGAAGGAGGCGGGGATACGCTGGGCCTGGCCCGGGCGGGCGGTCATCTGGGTGAGCGAGCGCACCCCGGTGGCTCTCGTGCCCCATCACGATCGCTTCCTGGTGGTGGACGCCGAAGGCCGGGTCCTCACCACCACCGAGGAGGCCAGTCCCTGGGGATTGCCGCTGGTCACCGGGCCGGTCCCCGCCGAACCGATGGCCGGGCAGTTCCTCACCGACCAGGGCATCCTGGCGGCCCTGGCCTGTGTGGAAGCTTTCCCGCAGTCGGGACGGGAGAGAGTTGCCGAGGTGCACGCCAGTGAAAAGGGCGAGCTGGTGGTTTACGACCTGGACGGTGTCCCTGCCCTCCTTGGGTTGCCGGATGCCTACCTCCCCGAAAAGGTGCGGGTGCTGGTGGCCATCTGGGACGACCTCCGGCGCCAGGGGGGGCGGGCCGAGTACGTGGACATTCGCGACCACAGCCGGGCCATCGTCAAGCCCGCCCAGGGGGGGTGAGGGGCCTTGCGCTCTAGGGGAGCACAGGTCGCGGTTGCCCTGGTGATGCTGGTGCTGGGGCTGATGCTGGCCCTCCAGTATCGGGTGCAGCAGCGGGCTGCTACTGACCTGGCCCATCGCCGCACGGAAGAACTGGTGGAACTCCTGCAGAAAGCCGAGACGGAACGGCGCCGCCTGGAGCAGGAAGTGGCGGAACTGCGCAACACCGTCTCCCGGCTCACGCAGGGGCAGGCGGCATTTCAGGCTCTCCAGGAAGAACTGGCCAAGGCCCAGATGCTGGCCGGGCTGGTGCCGGTGAAGGGGCCGGGGGTCACCGTTACCATGGACGATTCCAAGCGGCCCATCCAGAAAGGACAGGACATCAACGCCTTCCTCCTGCACGACGAAGACGTGCTCCGTGTGGTCAACGAGCTCTTCGCTGCGGGGGCCGAGGCCATGTCCCTGAACGGGCAGCGGGTGATAGCCACCACGGAGGTGCGCTGCGCCGGCCCCACCATATCGGTGAACCGGGTGATGACGGCGCCGCCCATCGTCATCCAGGCCATAGGAGATCCCGATGTGCTGGAGAGGGCCCTGCGGATGCGGGGCGGGGTGGTGGAGTCCCTGTCCTTCTGGGGTATCGAGGTGACGGTGAAGAAGGAAGCCGAAGTGACCATCCCCGCTTACAGCGGGAGCCTGCGCTTCCAGTACGGGCGGGTGGCCCAGACGGGAGGAAAGTGACATGTGGATTCCTCTGGCGGCGCTGGTGGTGGGGGTCTTGCTGGGGGCGAGCATTCCCCTGCAGATCCCCATCTTTTACGGCCGATACCTGTCCGTGGCCCTGCTGGCTGCCCTGGACTCTTCCTTCGGCGGGCTGCGGGCAGGGCTGGAAGGGAAGTACGACAACACTGTCTTCATAAGCGGGTTTTTCCTCAATGCCCTTCTGGCGGCCGGGCTCACTTACGTGGGGGACCGCCTGGGAGTAGAACTCTACTTTGCCGCCCTGGTAGCGTTCGGCATCCGCATATTCAACAACCTGGGAGCCATCAGACACCTCCTGCTGGCAACCTGGCGGAAGCGGCACCAGCAACCGGCCAAGCGAGGCGTTTAAAGGAAAAACAACATGCGTTGCAGAATTCAACGGCCCAGGAGGTGCATAGGTTGCCCAGGCGCGATCTGGCGGTAGGAATCGATGTGGGGACCAGCAAGGTAGCCGCCATCGTAGGAGAAGTGCGCCGGGACGGCACCTGCGACATCATCGGATTCGGCGTGACTCCCTCTGCCGGCATGCGCAAGGGCGTGGTGGTGGACATAGAAGGGGTGTCCCGCGCCGTCGCCGATGCGGCCCAAAAGGCGGGGCGCATGGCGGGGGTGGAGATAAAATCCGCATACGTCAGCATCTCTGGGAGCCACCTTTCCAGCCTCAACAACCGGGGGGTGGTGGCGGTGGCCAGGGATGACCGCGAGATCACCGCCGAAGATGTGGATCGGGTGTTGGACGCGGCTCGCGTCCTCAACATTCCCGCTGACCGGGAGATCGTCCACGTGGTGCCCCGGGAGTTCGTGGTGGACGGCTACGACGGCGTGAGGGATCCGGTGGGCATGCTGGGGGTGCGCCTCGAGGTGGAGGCCCACGTGGTAACCGGGGCGGTGACCTCCATCCAGAATCTCCTCAAGGGCGTGGCCCGGGCGGGTTTACAGGTGGAGGACCTGGTGGTGTCTTCCCTGGCCTCGGGGGAAGCGGTGCTCCTACCGGCGGAGAGGGAATTGGGAGTGCTTGTGCTGGACATAGGCGGCGGTACCACCGATCTGGGGATATTCGAGCGTGGCAATCCCTTGTATTCCGCCGTCGTTCCCGTGGGAGGTGACCACGTTACCGGGGACCTGGCCATCGGCCTGCGTACCCCGCCTCCCGAGGCGGAGAGGATCAAGCTGGAGCACGGACGGGCGCGGCCCTGTCCCGAGGCGGACGACGACGTGTTCGAGGTACCCAACGTGGGTGGTACGGGTACCCGACAGATGAGCGGGAGCGTGGTGGCCCAGATCATTGCCCCCCGGCTGCAGGAACTGTTCGCTCTGGTCAAGCAGCAGATCGGGCGGTCGGGCCGGGCCGGTCAGATCCCGGGCGGGGTGGTGCTGTGCGGCGGATGCGCCCTTTTACCCGGGATAGGGGAGATGGCCGAGGAGGAATTGCAGATGCCCGCCCGCGTGGGGACGCCAGCTGGCCTGGGGGGACTGGTGGATCTGGTGTCCAGTCCTGCATTCGCCACCACGGTGGGGCTGTTACTGTACGCCACCCGCGGCCAGGCCGGGCTGGCGCGGGCAGAGGTGCGGGGCGGTGTGCTGGGATCTCTCTGGGACCGGGTGCGCCGCGTCCTGGGAGATTTCTTCTGAGCCGCCGCGCACGTTGTGACCTCCGCAAGGCGAAATTCGGGAGGTGTTGCCATGCTGGATCTGGAGCTAGAAGGGGAGCCCTTTGCAGTGATAAAGGTGGTCGGAGTGGGGGGCGGGGGCAACAACGCCGTCAATCGCATGATAGCCACCGGGGTAAAAGGGGTTGAGTTCATATCCATCAACACCGACGCCCAGGCCCTGGCCACCTGTCACGCCACCCGCAAGATCCAGATCGGTGCCCGGATCACCAAGGGCCTTGGCGCGGGGGCCGATCCGGAAGTGGGGGCCAAAGCGGCAGAAGAAAGCCGCGATCAGATCCTGGAAGCCCTGAAGGGGGCCGACCTGGTTTTCATCACCGCGGGGATGGGAGGCGGGACGGGTACGGGCGGGGCCCCCGTGGTGGCAGAGTGCGCCAAGGAGGCTGGGGCCCTCTGCGTGGGCGTGGTGACCAGGCCTTTTACCTTCGAGGGCAGGCGCCGCATGGCCGTGGCGGAGCGAGGGATTGCCACCCTGCGCAGCAAGGTGGATACCCTGATTACCATCCCCAACGACCGGCTCCTGCAAGTGGTGGACAAGAAAACGTCGATAGTAGAGGCTTTCCGGGTAGCAGATGATGTCCTCCGCCAGGGTGTGCAGGGGATATCCGATCTCATCGCCGTGCCCGGCCTCATCAACCTGGATTTCGCTGACGTGCGCACCATCATGGCCGAGACGGGGTCGGCCCTGATGGGTATTGGCGTGGGCTTCGGGGAAACCCGCGCTGCCGATGCGGCCCGCGCCGCCATCTCCAGTCCCCTGCTGGAGACCTCCATCGAGGGTGCCCGCGGGGTGCTGTTGAGCATCACGGGAGGACCGGACCTGGGCCTGTTCGAGGTGAACGAGGCGGCGGAGATCGTGGCCGAGGCTGCCGACCCGGACGCCAACATCATCTTCGGTGCCGTCATCGATGACAACCTGAAGGACGAAGTGCGGGTGACGGTGATCGCCACCGGTTTCGACGCCCGGCCCAAGGCTGCCGCCCGGGACAAGCTGCCCCTGGAACAGATCGACCTCAAGGGGTTTGCTGCCGAGGATGATCTCGATATCCCGGCCTTCCTGCGCCGCCGCTCCTAGCCTCCTCCCCACGCAGGCCCTTCTCCGGGCCGTTTCTATCCCTCGGGCGGCCGTGCGCGAAGGATCTGGCCGCGCCAGCCGTCGAGTTCCACGGTCCATCCCGGTCTGACCGGGTTCGCGCTGGGAGTTTTCAGCCCGGAGGCCAGGACCAGGTAATAGTCACCGCGCGGGGCGGGATGGCACTCCACCACGGTTTCGTTGATGACCAGCGGGGGTACCGGACTGAGGTCCTCGCTGATCTCATCGAGGGCTGAGCGCAACGGGTCTGGCAGGGCGGAGCCGGCTCTTGCATTTTCCCATACTTGCTCAGGGCGGGTGGCGCCGGCGAGGGCGGCCACCACCCCGGGCCGGTCGATGACCCAGCGCAGGGCAAGCTGGGCGGGCGTAAGACCCCACTCGCGCCCCAGTTCCCTCATGCGGGCCACCGCTCGGGCCAGGCGGTCGATGTAGGGCAGGGGCAGAAGCCCGCGGTGTGGATCACGCTCCTGTTCTCCCGGCTGCGGTTCCCGGGCCAGGTATCCCAGGAACAGGGGCATGTAAGCGAGCAGCCCGAAGCCGTGCTGCCTCGCCAGCGGGAGCACCGTCTCTTCGATGTCGCGCTGCACCAGGTTGTACGGCACCTGCAGCGCCACGGGTCGCGATTCCACCGGCCAGCCGGGCTGGCCTTCTAGCCAGGCTTCCAGGTCGGGGGCAAAGAAATTGGAGAGCCCCACCGCCCTGGCTTTGCCCTGCCGCACCAGCAGGCCCAGGGCCTGGGCCGTCTCTTCAAAAGGAGTGGCCGGGTCGGGGTAGTGGAGTTGCAGGAGGTCGATGTAGTCAGTGCCGAGGCGGCGCAGCGAATCCTCGGTGGCCCTGATCAGGTAGGGTGCGGTCGCGTCCTGGGTGGTGGTAGCCGGGCCCAGGCCCCCACCCGGAGCCTGCGTGCCCCCGCCGGGGCCGGTCCCGCGGGGCGGGGCAAATGTTGCGTCGCCCCGGCGTATCCCCACCTTGGTGGCTATCACCACCTCGTGCCTGTGACCGCGCAGGGCCTTCCCCAGCACCTCCTCAGATGCTCCCCGGCCGTAGATGTCCGCCGTATCGAATAGTACTATCCCGGCATCCAGCGCCGCGTGCACGACCTGCCGGGACCGCTCGGGATCCATCCCCGGTCCCGCCAGGCGCCGGCACCCCAGTCCCACTGCCGACACCCGCAGTTCCCCCACCATCCTGTACTCCACGACTGTCACCTCCAATTGCCATCTGGGGATCTTCCATTCCTCCCCACTTTTCTCCTTCGCGCTGAACCGGTTCCTGCCCGGGTTGCAGTACAGTTACGATGGCGGCTGGACATACGAATTTCGGGGCGAGTGGACGGCACGTCTTGCAGGGCCTGTTTCCCCAGCGTATCCTGTTCTCGGGGCAGGGGCAGCGAACCAGGGAGGGGTGCAGGTGGAGCGGTTCTGGTGGTTGCTGAGCGCGAGGGAACTCCTGCTGGTGGTGCTGGGCTGCCTTGTCCTGGTCCTGGTGGTGCTGTACGTCGTGACGAGGGTGCGGGCGGCAGAAATGGCGGCGGCACTGGGTGCCCTGCAACGCCAGTTCCATGCCCGCGTCGAGGAGCAGCGACGCCTGGTGGACGAGCAGTACCGGCTGGCTCTGGAAGCCTGGAAGCGGGAGATCGAGGAGGCGATCCGCCAGGACGCGGTGGAAAGGAGCCGGGCCGTGACGGCGGGCAAGGTGAGAGAGCACCTGGTTCCCTATCTGCCCCAGTTTCCTTACAATCCCAGAGACGTGCGGTTCATAGGGTCACCCGTGGACCTGGTGGTGTTCGACGGCCTGGACGAGGGCACGGTGCGCCGCATCGTCTTCGTCGAAGTTAAAACCGGCCACTCCGACCTCAGCCGCCGGGAACGGCTGGTGCGAGAGGCTATCCTCCGCCACGCGGTGGAGTGGGAGGAGTTGCGCCTCGCGGGTGATGCTCCCGTCTAGGAGTGCGCGCCAGAAAGGTCTGAAGCCACCATGGTCACCTTCCCGGTGCGTATGCCTGGGACGGCCGCTTGAGGAACTGTCATTGGACGAAATCCGGAGCCGCATCGCTTTTGTGCCACAGAATGCGTACTTGTTTCCTGGCATGGGTAGACTTCCAGCTCGGCCCTCGGCCGCGCCCAGGTTCCGCAGTTCCGGGGTTGTGAGGGTGGCTGACTGGCAGCCGCAACGTCGGTCTGGCCCGGGGCGTCTCATGTAATGAGGCTGTATGGAGGAGGCTGGCGTGGTGAAGAAGCATGCTCGCGGTGTGGTGTTGGCGGCAGTCCTGGCGGTGGCCCTCGCCGGGTGTGCCGGCCGCGCTGCCGTCACCCGGATCGGCGACTGGCGGGAGTTCAGCCTGATTCGGGAAAGGGCGAAGCGCCGCGTAGCCTCGTTCGCCCTGGCGCTCGAACCCGAGCGGAACTACGGCTGGCGCGTGTCTGCGTTGAGCGACCCGTGTCGGGCCTTCGTGGAAGTGTTCTCGTGCGGTTGGTGAGGAACCGGTGTGCCTTGAGCGGGGGGCTGGCTGATGAGAGGGTTTGTCGCTCAGGTTGTCAGGAGTTCGCTGGTGTGGCTCGCTGCGGTGGTGTTCCTGTTGGGGGCCGTGCCCTGCGGTTCGGCCTGCGCCGTGAGAGGAGAGATGCTTTGTGCCCCAAGTTGCGAGTAACCGTGGAATTCTCCTGGCGATGGTCATGCTCACCTGCCTGGCGGTGCTCTGCGCGTCGTGCCTGACCGGGTGTGGGCCGGGCCCGGCCGCCAGCCGGGAACCGTCCGGAGGCGGCCCGCGAGGCGGGGGTGAAGCGCCTGGCAGCGGGCAGACCCCGGGAGCCGGGGTGGGTGACGGGGTCTCCGCGCCCGAGTGGACGCCTGGGGAGGCAGGTGCCGTAGAGGTGCGCCGGGAGGGTAACGTGGCGACTGCCGGGCCCTTCCGGCAGCTGCTCGGAGTGACCTGGGTGAGCGACGAAGAGTTCCTGGCGCTGGCGAGACACCAGGGTGGTGAGTCTATTGTCCGGTTTTCCCGGGACCGTGGAGGCGCCTGGACGGGCCGCGCGGTCCTCACCCTCAAGCAGGACGCTCTGCCGGAGGGTTTCTACATGTGGGCGCCACTGGCGGACGGGAAATCAATCGTGTTTACTACGCTTCGGGAGAGCGTGCTGGGACCCCTGTGGCGGTACGACATCGAGCCCTCCGGTGTGGAGGGGCGCGGGGTGTACAAGGTAACCGAGCCGGTGAATGCGGTGTTCAGGATGTCGCCGGATCGCGCCCGGGCTGTCCTTTATGACAACGAAGGGGCCAGCATGACGGACTTCCGTACCGGGCAAAAAGTGAGGTTGCCCGGAGTTCCCAGCTACGAGTTCCCCTTTGTAGGGATCGGGTGCAGCTGGTCGCCTGACGGTGTCCATTACCTGTATCAGGTCGTGGAGGGGCAGGTGGCGCGCTGGTTCGGGATTGTGCGGACGGACACGGGCACCGTGGTATGCAGGGTGGCGCCCGGCAAAGGGTGCGCGTTCGAGGCTGCCTGGTCGCCGGACGGGTCGCGGGTGGCCTTCCTGGTGCTTGACGGAGAGGGCGATACCTTTCTTGGCCCGGAGGACGAGTTGATTCCGCCCATCGCGCACAGGGTGGGAATCCTGGAGGTGGGAACTGGTCGTGTGGAATACGTGAGCGTGCCGGGGAAGCTGGTGTACGGCCTCCCGGTCTGGTCGCCCGTGGGCGGTGCTTTGGCGTTTGCGGCGGGTACCGTGGAGGGCAGCAGGACGAGCGGCTTCCGCGTGTCCTGTGATGTGCATATAGCCCAGGAACAGGCCGGTCAATGGGTGGTCACACAGGTCACGGGACCTGCGCAGGGGAAAGGCGCGAAACTTCCCCTGTCATGGGCTCCTGACGGTACGGCTCTAGCGTTCTCCGCTCCTTCCCTGGAGGATGAGCAGTGCCTCTGGGTAGGCGTGGTGAGGAGCCCGGGCGGGAGCCGGGGCGCGGCCGGCTCCTGGCTCGCTCCGGTGATGCTCGGGGAAGTTGTCACTCCGGTGACCTGGCTGGACGACCACACTCTCGTGGGGAAAGTCGTGCTTCCAGGCAAGCAGCCCCACGTCCGTGAAATCCGGGTGTTTTCTGCCGACGGCAAGGTGGTGTCGACGGTGGACGGACCGGCAATGTTCAGGGAACTGACCGTGTCGCCGGGCGGTGGCTACCTGGCCTACACCTGGGACGCTGTGATCACTGACGGGTCGGAGCCCATGACCCTCCTCAGAATAATGCCGATGAGGTAGCAGGCAGGGGAGGTACCCCGCCGGCACTGCCGTATCTGGTCTCGGCTACGCCGTGGTCCGCATAAGTATAGACTGTACGGTAACAAAATGCAGGAGGTGGGCGAGGATGTGGCGAACCTGATCTCAGGGGGGAGAGGCATGGAGAGTCTGCATGACTGGATTGCGAAGCAGTGGTGGGAAGTCTACCGTGAAGCGCTGGGGCAACCATACGACTGGGATACGCTGCCCCCACAACATCGGGAGGCGGTGGCGGTAGCCTGCAAAACCATAATGGGGTCGATGCAGGCAAGGGGGAGGGAACCAGGCGAATGGACGAAGGCCGTCGATCGCGGCACACAGCGCTCGGCCCTCTAGCATCCCTACCTTCTCGTGCCCGATCCGAGAACGGCCTCCGCCACCGCGGACCCGAATTCTGCCATGGTAACCATCCGGTGACCTGAGGCACCCGGGCCAGCCGGTTAACGCGGGCACGCGGGCCCGCAGCCAGGTACCAGGATCTTCATCCGTCCCAAAGCCACAATCACGCTCTACCATGCGCGAAGCGACTGAATTGTCCACATGAGACCTCACCCTCTTTTGGTCAGGCAGTGAGATGCCCGAAAGGACATCCCCGGGGTGAGGTCTCATTATTCTCTTCGGGACCCACCGCCACCTACCGAAACTTTACACGTTGTCTGCGCAGGACCGACTGGACCAGGGCGCGGCAAAAATGGTATAAGCGAGGTGGCCCGCATGTCCCGGGGCGGGCCAGGGTGGTGTCTGAGCCGGCTGTGGTCTTGTGGTATCTCACAACTGCTCGGTACCGGGCGCCTGACCCGTTGGAGGAGGGGTGGTTTTGAGGAAACGTCTGGCTCGATCTGAGGTCCCCTGTGAGTTGACGTGGAACCTCGACGACCTGTTTCCTACCGAGGAAGCGTGGGAGGCCGAACTAAAGTCAGTTGCAGGTGATATTTCCAGCGTAACCAGGTACAAGGGTCGCCTCGGTGAAGGAGCTCGGGTCTTCTTGGAGTGCATGGAGGCCTGTGAAAGTCTTGCGGTCAGGTTCGACCGTGTGGCCTCGTACGCTTTGCTAAGGCTTGCGGGAGATGCAACCTCGCCGGCCAACCAGGTTGCTGCCGGTAAGGCTACGTCTCTGCAGGCTCAGATACAGGCCGAGACATCCTTCGTTCGATCAGAGGCGTTGGCCCTTCCGGACGGTACTCTGGAACGCTACCTTAAGGAGGAACCGGCCCTTGCGTCTTTCCGCCGCGCCATTGAGCAACTCATAAGACAAAAGCCGCACGTCCTCCATCCAGAAACGGAAAAGGCCGTGGCGGCCTTGAGTGAGGTCCTCGACGCCCCTTCAATGATCTACAACCGGGCAAAGGCAACCGACATGTCTTTCGACCCCATCACCGATAGCCAGGGAAACGAGCTGTCCATGTCGTTCGCGCTCTACGAGAGCCGGTACGAGACTTCCCCCGACACGACTTTGCGGCGGAACGCGTATGCCTCGTTTGTAAAGGGGCTGAAGGCCTACCAGAACACCTTTGGGGCCACCTGGGGCACTGAGGTTAAGAAAAACGTCGTACTGGCCAAATTGCGCGGGTACGAATCGGCCATCCATATGTTCCTCGACCGTCAGGAAGTCCCCATCGAGGTGTACAACAACCTTCACGATATCATCTTGAAGGAACTCGCGCCGCATATGAGGCGGTACGCGCAGCTGAGGAAAAAGGTGCTGGGGTTGGACAGAATGCTCTACTGCGACATCGAGGCCCCGCTTGACCCGGATTTTGCCCCCGAGACCACTTATGAGCGGGCGTCGGAGCTGATCCTCAACGGACTGTCTATTCTCGGACCTGAGTACACCGAGATAATTGCCGCGGCTCTCAAGAACAGGTGGATTGACCTGGCGGACAACGTCGGTAAGTCCACGGGCGCTTTCTGCAACCCGGTCTGCGGTGTGCATCCCTACATTCTGATCACCTGGACCGACAGCATGCGCGACACGCTCGTCCTGTCTCACGAGCTGGGTCACGGCGGTCACGGAGTGCTATCACAAAGGTACCAGCGGCCTGTCAACTGCGAACCCTCCATGTTCTTCGTGGAGGCGCCTTCCACCACAAATGAGCTCCTGGTGGGGAACTACATCCTTTCCCAAACCGAAAACGTGCGTTTTCGGCGCTGGATGACCATGCAGTTCCTCATGACGTACTACCATAACTTCGTGCGTCATCTCATCGAGGGCGAACTCCAGCGCCGTATCTACGCTCTGGCCGAGAAGGACCAGCCCATCACCGCCAGCGTTCTCAGCGAGGTCCAGGGAGAGATCCTCGGTGAGTTCTGGGGAGGCGAAGTCGAGATCGACGACGGCGCCAGGCTGACCTGGATGCGCCAGCCTCATTACTACATGGGCTTGTACCCTTACACCTACTCGGCGGGCCTCACCATCGGTACTGCCGTGGCTCAGGCCATCCAGAAGGAAGGGAAGCCTGCGGTCGAACGGTGGCTCGAGGTGCTGAAAGCGGGAGGCACGAAGAGCCCGATCGAACTGGCGAAGATGGCCGGTGTGGATATGACCAAGCCCGAACCTATCCTCCAGGCTGTCGCCTATGTGGGTTCGCTTGTTGATGAAGTAGTGAAGAGCTTCTAAAGGTTGCGCAAGTGGCCTGGGAACCGTAAGGGGGCGTGTTGGGGGAGGCGGGGAGAGGTAGCCCCGGAGCGCGCGCAGAAAGGAGAGTCGCAAACTGCCGCAGCGGCCTAATAAGAGTAAGAAGGAATCGGTAATCGTATCCCCCTCCCAGGTCCTATCTTTCCGCCTGATGAGGCATCACCTTTCCCGGAGAGGGGACCCGGTCTTCCTGGAAGACGTAGTGCGCAGCATCTCGGGCGTCCAGGCCCAGGTCGCTGCTGCGGCATGTCTGGCACTCCGGGCCAGGGTGAATGGTCTTGCGCCCGAGGACGTGGAGGGGCACCTGTGGGTGGAACGAAAGCTGGTGAAGACATGGTGCATGAGGGCCACCCTCCATTACTTACCTGCATCCGACCTGCCGTGGTACCTGGCCGGAATATGTCCAAGCATAGCCCTCAAAGAACATCGGTGGATGGCGAAAGACGGCCTGGAGCGTCCCCTGTTGGACCGCATGGTAGATGCGGTGGTGGAGGTCCTGTCAGACGGGCCCCTCACCAGGCGGGAGATCGGCTACCGGGTGGTGGCGCGGATAGGCGAGGAAGCCAGGCCGTGGGTGGAGCACAGCTGGGGAGGGGTCATCAAGCAGGCGTGCCTCAGGGGGCTTGTGTGCTTCGGCCCTGAGCGCGGGAGAGAAGTCACCTTTGCGCAGTTGGACCAGTGGATCCCGGGCGTCAAGCGGCTCTCAGAAAGGGAAGGCGCTTACGCCAGGGCCAGGGTCCTGGAGAACTATCTGAGGGGATACGGTCCCGCCACCATCCAGGACTTTTCTTTTTGGTCCGGTGTTCCCGTAAGTGATGCAGCCGAGGCTCGGCAAGACCTGGGTGAGAGGGTGGTGGGCGTCTCCATTGCGGGCGCCGAGGCCCTCGTCCTGAGAGAAGACGTGGAGACGTTAGTCTCCATGGATGAGCCGGAGCATGCTGCAAACCTCCTGCCCAGTTTCGACCCCTTCCTCCTGGGTCACCGTGACAAGACCCTTCTTTTGGACAGTGAGCATTACAAGAAGGTGTACCGGAAAGCCGGGTGGATATCCCCGGTGATGCTTGTAGGTGGAAGGATTGCGGGCACCTGGAACTACACGCGGAGCGGAAAACGGCTGGTAGTTGAGTTTGAGCCCTTTGGTGCCCTGGGCTTGCATGAGAGAAGGGCAGAGGAGGAGAGGCTCGAGCAGGAGGCCGGCGACGTGGGGAGACTTTTGGGTTTCGAGGAGATACAGGTGAGGTGGAGCAGCACTGCGGTTAGAGCGGGTTGCGTCACGTATTAGCTAAGTGTGGCCTCAACTTGCGCGTGGTGCCTGGGGAGTGGGCCGGGCGTGGGGGCTTGCGGGGTTGAGGATGTTGGGAGGCGACAGGCGCGGTGATCAGGATGGAGCGATTGTGTAAACGCTTCGGCACGCTGATGGCCGTTGACGGTCTCGACCTGGAAGTTCGGCAGGGAGAGCTCTTCGGATTTCTGGGCCCGAACGGTGCGGGGAAGACGACCACCATCCGTATGTTGACGGGGCTTCTGCGGCCCACGGCGGGGCGGGTACTCATAGGAGGTTACGACGTCCAGAGAGAGCCGGTGCGGGCCAAGGCCCTGCTCGGTTACGTGCCCGACGAGCCCGTGCTGTATGAGAAACTGACGGGGCGCGAGTTCCTGACCTTTGTGGCGGACCTGTACCGGGTGGACGGCAGCCGCAGGCGCGAGCGCATTCCCGAGCTGCTTGAACTTTTCGGCCTGAGCGAACGTGGGGACGACCTCATCCAGTCCTACTCCCGGGGTATGAGGCAGAAGCTTGCGGTGGCGGGGGCGTTGGTACACGAGCCGCGCGTCCTCATCCTGGACGAACCTACCGTGGGCCTGGACCCGCGCAGCGCGCGCGTGCTCAAAGACGTCCTGCGAGCTCTTGTCGCGAGGGGCGTGACCGTGTTCATGTCCACCCATGTGCTGGAGATCGCCGAGCGCATGTGCACCCGGGTGGGCATCGTCGACCGGGGGCACCTCGTCGCCAGCGGGACCATGCAGGAACTGCGGGCACAGGCCCGGGAGGATTCCGCCACTCTGGAGGACATTTTCCTCAAGCTCACGGGGGGCACCGAGTACGAGGAAGTGATCCGCCTGCTCGGGGAGGAGACCGCCTCGTGAGCCGGTTGTTCGCGTGGAAGTTCCGGCTGTTCTGGCGCTCCCTGGCCCGGCGGTCCCAGGTAGCGGCTGCCGTCAGCCTCATCCTCGCTTTCTTCGGCCTGGTGTGGAGTGTGGCGGTCTTCGTGGGCTCCCGCTACGTTTTCGCCTGGACAGCGCGGGGCCTGCCGCCGGGGGTGCCTCCGGAAGCCGCCGCCATGTTCGCGGGTATGGAGCGTCTCCTGCTCTCAGGCGTCTACCTGGTGGGCCTGTCGATCTGCCTTTTCACCGCCTTCGGGACCGCCTTCGTGACCATGTACTCGTCTTCAGACCTGCCCCTCCTTTTCTGTGCCCCTCTCACGGTCACGCAGGTCTTTATGGTGAAATTCGCCGAGATACTGGCGACCGAGTCCCTGTGGGTCATCCTGCTGGTTTTGCCAGTCACCCTGGGGTACGGGGCCGGCGTGGGTGCCGGCTGGTGGTACTACCCGGCGGCGGTCGTGCTGGCCTTCGTGACGGTGTTCCTGCCCGCGGCGGTGGGCACCTCCCTCAACCTGCTCGCCATGCGCCTCATCCCCCCGTACCGGGTGAAGGAACTGGGCGCCGCCCTGGGTTCGCTGCTGGGTGCGGCATTCTATGCCCTGAGCCAGTTGGGCCCGCGTTATGCGGCGGGCATGAACCCACAGGAGCTGGCCCACATGGTGGGTCGCTTTCGCCTGGCCAGTGCGGGGTATTCCCCGGCCTGGTGGCTGGCCGAGGCCGCCCGCACGGCCGCCCGGGGACCGGCCGATGCCTTCCTGGGCTGGTTCGGCCTGGTGGCCGCCTGTTCGCTGGTTTTCTTCGCCCTATCGTTCGTGCTGGTGCAGGAGGCGTTTTACGGCGGGTGGGCGGGTAGCGGCGAAGTGCGCGGCAGGCAGCGTCGCCGCCGGTTCGCCCGCCAGCCGCGCACCGCCCGTGCGCCAGCCGCCGTGCCCGAGGCTGCTGGCCGGGCGGTCGGAACCTGTGTGCGCCGCGCGGTCGGTCCAGTGCCCGCGGCCGGTGCGGCCCGCGCGCCGGGAGGGCTGCCGTTGCCGGTGCTGGCGCTCGCGGCCAAGGAAGTGCGCAGCATCGCGCGCGACATGCGGGAGTGGGCCCAGGCCCTGTACCTGGTGGTGGTGATGGGGGTGGCCGTGGTGGTCCCCGTTATCAAGGGTGGGAGCACGAGCTTCCTTGCCGGTAGTGGCGGGCGGTACGCCGGCCTGGGAGCCGCCTACCTGATGCTCGCGGGTTTGGCCGGCTACCTCGGTGTGGGGGCGGTGGGGCGTGAGGGTAAAAGCTGGCCCCTGTTGCGCAGCACTCCGGTGGCCGGGGAGGAGATCCTCTGGGGGAAGGTCCTGGGTGTCACGCCCCTGGTGATCGCCCCGGGGCTGGTGCTGGCTCCCCTGCTCGCTCTGGTCCTCGGGGGTGGCACGCTGGCCGTGCTGCTTATCGCCGCCTTCGTCCTCATCGTCGCGCCGGGTCTGGTTTCCCTTAACGTGGCCGCCGGCGCTCTCTACCCCAACTTCACCGCCCGGGACCCGCGCCAGAGGACCTCGGGCTGGGCGTTCCTGCTGAGCCTTCTTCTGGAAGCTGGCTATGCCGGCGTCCTGGCAGCCGGGGTCTGGATGATGGGAGTGGGGTCCTGGACGGGGGTGCGCGCCTGGCTGCGGGCGGTGGGCCTGGTGATCGTGCTGGTTGGGAGCGCCTGCGCCACGGCCGTCCCGCCTGCGCTGGCCGGCCGGCTCCTGGATGTGCGGGAAGCCATCGCCGCCAGCCCCGGGCGCGGTCCGGGGCCAGGTGAGGGTGCGTCCCCGCGAGGTGCTGCAGGCGCTCAGGAGGGTGCAGAAGACACCGGAGTTCCCGGAGGAGTGCTGGCAGCGGGCGCACATTGAGCGCACCAATGCCCATCCGGGTGACTCCGATGGCCCCAATGCAAGAGCCACGGTGCAGGCAGGGCGCGGTCGCACTTCGCTCAGGATCCTGCCTGGCAGTGCCACATCCAGTTTTCGCGTTCTTCTACCCCGGCGGTAGTTGTATAATCCTGGCAGCCCGCTTTGATGCGTGGCCCCGCGGGCAAGGGGCAGGGGCATACAGCGGAGCGGGGGGCATAAACATTTAGTATGCCGGGCAGGGACAGCCGGTGGTAATCTACGCGGACCTGTTTTTTCTAACCAACTGGGCCATGGATTATCTGCTCCTTTGGGCCACGGCCAGGTTCGCCGGGGTGCGGGCCCGGGGGTTGCGTTTGGCGGCCTCGTCCTTCCTGGGAGCCGCCTACGCCACCGCCTTCCTGTTCCCCGCCGCCCGCCCCCTGTATTCAGTAGCGGCCAAGGCCGTTTTCTCGGTGCTCATGGTTACGGTGGCCTTCCCTGTCCGCTCTCCGCTACACCTCGGGCGCCTGTGGGGGTGTTTTGCGGTGCTGTCCCTGGCTGCCGGCGGAGGGGCCCTGGCCCTGGCTTATCTGCAACTGCCCGGGGTGGGGGGGCCGTTTCCCGGTATCCCCTCATGGCTGGTGGGCGTCGCGGTGGCAGCCACCCTGGTCCTGGCCGGACGGGCCTGGGCTTACCGCCACCAGCAGTCCAGTCTGATGGTGCTGCCGGCAGAGGTCTCCCTGGGCGGGCGCACGGTGGCCTTCCCCGCCCTGGTGGACACCGGCAACCGCCTGCGGGACCCCTTTACCGGTGCTCCCGTGGTGGTGGTCGAGTACGGGACGGCCCGGCGCCTGGTCCCCCGGCCCCTTCAGCCCCTCCTGCTCGGTCGCACGGTGCCCGGTGCCGGGGAAGGGGTCGAGGAACCCCTGGCCGGGCGGTTCTGTATCGTGCCCTTCGTAGCCCTCGGGAGCCAGCGGGGCGTGCTGTACGGCTTTCGCCCGGACAGGGTGAGAGTCCAGCACCAGGATGGCTGGCGCCTGGTGGGACCGGTAGTGGTGGGAGTTTGCCCGGACATCCTGTCGCCGGAAGGGTGGTACCGGGGCCTCTTGCCCCAGGATGCCCTCCGGGAAGAGAACAGGGGTGGGGGAGGGGATACGACATGAGACGACGGTGGGCGACCATGCGCTGGCAGGTGTACCTGTGGGTCCGTGGGGTGCTGGCACGCTGGGGGATAATCCCCCGCATCTGGTACGTGGGGACCACCGAGGTACTGCCGCCCCCGCTGTCCAGCGAGGAGGAACGTTACCTCCTGGCCCGGCTGGAAAAGGGAGACTTTGCCGTGCGGGGCGTGCTAATCGAGCGCAATCTCCGCCTGGTGGTCTACATTGCCCGCAAGTTCGACAACACGGGAGTACCGACGGAGGATCTGGTTTCCATCGGTACCATCGGCCTTATCAAGGCGGTCAACACCTTTGACCCGTCCAAGAGGATCAAGCTGGCCACCTACGCCTCCAAGTGCATAGAAAATGAGATCCTCATGTACCTTCGCCGCAACGGCCGCACCCGCCTGGAAGTGTCCCTGCACGAGCCGTTGAACATCGACTGGGACGGGAACGAACTGCTCCTCTGCGATGTCCTGCCTGACACCGGAGGCGAGGCGGTGTCCAAGCGCATGGAGGACGAGGTTGACCGCGTCCTCCTGCGCAGCGCAGTGGCCCGACTCAGCGCCCGGGAGCGGCGCATCCTACAACTCAGGTTCGGACTGAAGGACGGCAAACCCCGCACGCAAAAGCAGGTGGCCGACCTGCTGGGCATATCCCAATCCTACATTTCCCGCCTGGAGAAGCGCATCCTCAAGCGGTTGCAGGGAGAACTCATGCGCGCCATGCAGTAGCACCGCCGCCCCGTACCGGCCCGGCATCCCGTCGCGGTGCGCTTCCTGCCGGTTGGTGGCAGGGCTGGCAGGGGTACCCTTTACATATTTGTCCGACTTGGCATGCAACGTTGCGCATAAAGGTCCTTTGTTGTGGGCATACTTTTGGCGGAAGATGCCCACGGCAGGGGGTCGGATGGATGAACCGGGTGGAGATATGCGGGGTGGATACCTCGCGCCTGCCCGTACTATCCAATGCCCGCATGCGGGAGCTTTTTGAGGCCATGAAGAATGGCGATCGGCGGTCCAGGGAAGAGTTGATATACGGGAACCTACGCCTCGTCCTGAGCGTCATCCAGCGCTTCAACAACCGGGGCGAATACGTGGACGACCTGTTCCAGGTAGGATGCATCGGCCTGATGAAGGCCATAGACAATTTTGACCTGAGCCAGAATGTGCGCTTTTCCACCTACGCGGTGCCCATGATCATCGGTGAGATCCGCCGTTACCTGCGGGATAACAACACCATCCGGGTGAGCCGCTCGCTGCGTGACGTGGCCTACCGGGCCCTGCAGGTACGGGATGCGCTGGTCGGCAAGTACGCGCGTGAACCATCTATCGCCGAGATCGCCGAGGAATTGAAGTTGCCCCAGGAGGAAGTGGTTTACGCCCTGGACGCCATCCAGGAGCCCATTTCCCTCTTCGAGCCCGTGTACCACGACGGGGGAGACCCTATCTTCGTGATGGATCAGATCTCCGACGAGCGCAACGAAGATGCCAGCTGGTTGGAGGGAATCTCCCTCCGGGAGGCGATGGGTAAGCTTTCCGAGCGGGAAAGGCTGATCCTTACCCTGCGCTTCTTCGAAGGGAAGACCCAGATGGAGGTAGCCGAGGAAATCGGGATATCCCAGGCCCAGGTCTCCCGGCTGGAAAAGGCGGCCCTCAACCACATGCGTCAGCATATGTGACCGTTCCGCCGCCCCCGCGGGGCGCCAGCTGGCGTGGCGCCCGAGCGTCCGGGTACGAAACAGCGGGAGGAAGAGACGAGGAGGAAAAGGCAAGGTGAGACAAAGGTGATGAGCAATTCCAGCAGGCGCGGGCGGAGGGTGCTGCTAGGCTTGGGGGCGGTGGTGCTGGCTGCCATTGTGGGTGCGGTCGGGCTGGTGGCCAGCGTGCGTCCCGCCCCGCGAGCCGAGCTTGCGTACAATCCCTACAACCTGGTGCGCCTGCACGTTCTCGCAGCCAGCGACCGGCCCGAGGATCAGGCCCTGAAAATGCGGGCCCGCGACACGGTCGTCAATTTCCTTTCTTCCCGGTGGGGAGAAGTGCGGGACACCCAGGGAGCACTGGCCGTGCTCGAGGCGAACAGGGTCGAGCTGGCACGGCTCCTGGGGGACTTGATCGCCGCGGCCGGTAAGGACTACGGCGTTATATTGCAGGTGGGGTACTTCCCCTTCCCCGAGCGGACCTATCGTGACCTGACCCTGCCGGCGGGAACATATCCGGCCCTGCGGGTGATCCTGGGAGAGGGCACGGGACAGAACTGGTGGTGCGTGCTGTTCCCGCCCCTTTGCTTCCTGGACGCACGGGTAGCCGTCCCCACGGCCCTGCCCCTGAGCGCGGAGGAAGCTGTCCTGTCTTTCGCCATGGCACAGGATGGACAGCAGGCGATGGGGGCCGCTCGACTGGAGGCGGGGCAGGTGCCGCATGAGGTGCGGCAGTTGCTGGTGGGCCGCTCCCAGTCCGGGGGGATGGCGATGCCGCGTCCGGAGGTGCGCTTGTTCATCCTGGACTGGATGCGGAGGCGGGGCATCGACCCTGCGGGCTGGGTGCAGAGGTGGTGGCAGGAACAGGCCCACCCCTAACCGAGAGCGGGATGGGTTCGGCGCTCCCCTCATAAATTGATGCAGGGGCCCACATGCGCCTGTCGGACCTGCGCTTTCGGGACGTGGTAACGGTAAAGGACGGCCGCCGCCTGGGCTTCATCAGCGATTGGGAAGTTGATCCCCAGACCGGCCGGCTGCTGGCCATGGTGGTACCCGGTAGCCCCCGCGTCCTGGGGTTGCTGGGAAGGGAGCCGGATTACGTTATACCCTGGGAGAGGATAAAGAAGATCGGCGAGGACGTGATCCTGGTAGAGGCCGGCTAGCAGGAGGCCGCCCGGGGCGGGACGAAACCAAACCCGGGTGGTTTCCCGTGAGTTTCTCAAGGAGTGACGACGGGGGTGTACCGGTGCTGCGCATCCGGCCTTTGGAGGAGGCCGGATGCCTGGCCCTGTTCACATTACGGCCCCTTGGCCTCGCCGCCGGCCCCCTGCATCCCGGGGAAGTGGTGCGCCAGGTTCGGGCTTCCCTGACCTGGGCATACCTCCCCCGGCCTCCGGTGGTGGTGCGCCAGGTGCACGGCACCCGGGTGCTGCCGGTGGAAGATGTCCCCCCTGCGGGCGAACCGGGAGACTGGCCCGCGCTCGGAGAAGGAGATGGCATGGTGACGCGCCGGCCGGATTTGCCTCTGGCCGTGTTCTGTGCCGATTGTGCTCCGGTTCACCTCTGTGACCCGGGAAGGCGGGTGGTGGCCCTGCTCCACGCCGGCTGGCGGGGGACGGTGGCCGGCATCGTGGAGCAGGGGCTGGAGGCCATGGCCGCCGTTGCCGGCGGCCGCCCCGGGGACGTTCTGGCCGCCATCGGCCCGTGCATCGGACCCTGCTGCTACGGGGTCGGGGACGATGTGCGAGCCCGGGTGGAACATCGCCTGGGTGAGGATGCCGCGCGGGTGCTTGCCATCCGCCAGGGGAGGCTTTTCTTTGACCTGCCGGGGACGATTGCCATTCTCCTGGAGAGGGCCGGCGTCCCCTCCCTACAGGTTTACCGGGCCGACATGTGCACGGCCTGCCACCCCCATCTGTTCTGGTCCCACAGACGGGATGGAGGTGTGACGGGCCGGATGGCGGCCGTACTGGCCCTGAGGGGATGACGCGGTCGGCAGCGCGGGGGAGGCAGGTGCGCCCCGCCTCCTACCGGGGAGGGCGTCCACCCGCGCGGCGGCGTTCTGCCGCGGGGGGGGCCGCACGGGGGACCATGGCACGCCGGCGAGGGGGAAGGACCCGCTCATCCCGGGTACGTTCTGCTGGGGTGCGGCGGTACCTGCCTTTCCCGGCACCCTGGGGGAGGTGGTTGCTGGTGGGGCTGGTGCTGCTCGTCGGGGTGGGCGTCGTGGGCACGCTGGGGTATTCCTGGACACGAGCTGCCCTGTTGCCCTACCTGGTCCGCGTGGTGGAGGCCAAGCCGGGACGGTTGGAGACCACTGTGAGTGGGCAGGCCGTGGTCCTGTGGGACGAGTGGGTGCTCACTGCCCCCGTGGCAGGTATGGTACGCCTGCGCGTGCGGGAAGGGGAGAGGGTGCGCACGGGCACCCCGGTGTGCCTGGTGGACGGGAACGAGGTGGGATCTCCCGCCCCCGGCGTGGTCAGCCTGGTCACGGACGGGACGGAAGGCCACCTGCGTTTCGGGTCGGGGACGTCGCCGGCCGCTCCCCAGGTCCTGGGGCTCAAGCCCCGGCCGCACCAGTTGCGCGATGGCGAGGCGGTCGCGGTAGGGCAGGCCCTGGCCCGGGTGGTGGATACCAGCCGGATGCGCCTGTGCCTGGTCCTGCCTCCCGCTGAGGTGGCCCAGCTCGCCAATCGTTCCCGGGTGCTGGTGCGATTGCCGGGCGGCCGGGAGATTGCGATGCGGCCTGAAGCGCACCATCCCGGGGACGACCGCACCTACGGCACCATTGTCCTGGCGAGCAACGAATGGATCGAACAACTGCTGCGCGTCAGGGTAATTACGGTGGAGGTTATCAAAGAGCGGGCCTCAGGACTCCTGATCCCCAGGCGGGCCCTGGTGGAAAGAGAAGGCCAGCCCGGGGTATTCGTGGTGAAGAAGACCCTGGCCCAGTGGGTTAAAGTGGAGGTCAGGGGTGAAAAGGATTCCCTGGTGGCCGTCGAGGGGATTCCCGAGGGCAGCCAGGTGATCACCAACCCCTGGCTGGTCCGCGAGGGGGCCATCGTGAGGTGAGGGGCAGTTGTCCGTAGCAGAGCGTTACCGGCAGGTCCTTGATCAGGTGGCCGAGGCCGCCCTGCGCGCGGGGCGGAGGCCGGAAGAGATCGCGGTGGTGGCAGTCTCAAAAGGCATAGACGATGAGCGCATCCGGGAAGCGGTGGCAGCGGGAGTGCATATCCTGGGAGAAAACCGGGTGCAGGAGGCCCGGGACAAGCACGGGCGCCTGGTGGATTTGCCCGTGTCGTGGCACCTGGTTGGACACCTGCAGACTAATAAGGTAAAATACGCCGTAAAGCTCTTCGACCTCATCCATTCCCTGGATAGCGTGCGCCTGGCGCGGGAAATCCAGAAGAGGGCGGGCGAGCAGGGCCGGGTGGTGAGGGTTCTGGTGGAGGTCAACGTGTCCGGGGAGCCCTCCAAGTACGGGGTAAGCGAGGCCGAGTTGCGTCCCCTGCTGGAAGAGGTGGCCACCCTGCCCCTGGTCCGGGTGGAGGGGCTGATGACCATAGCCCCGCTGGTGGAGCACATGGAACAGGCTCGCCCCTGCTTCCGGCGCCTGCGCGAACTGGCCCGGCGGGTCCGGGAATGGGGCATCCCGGGAATCGAAATGAAGGAGCTTTCCATGGGCATGACCCAGGACTTCCCGGTGGCGGTGGAGGAGGGGGCAACCATGATCAGGGTGGGGACGGCCATCTTCGGCCCCCGCGGCTGATCGCAGGACTTCGGTCGCCTCCTGTCGAAGATGGCGGAAGTTTGAAGGCAAGGGAGGGTTCCCTGGTGCTCACCCCTCTTGACATCCACAACAAGGAGTTTCGCCGGTCGTTCCGCGGGTACTCGGAGGCAGAGGTAGACGAGTTCCTCGACCAGGTGGTGCGCGATTTCGAGGCCCTGCTCAGGGAAAAGACCGCCCTGGAGGAACGCGTCGAGGAGCTGGAGAACCGCCTCTCCAACTACCAGGCCCTGGAAGAAACCCTTAAGCAGACCCTGATACTGGCCGAGGCCACCGCCGACGAGGTGCGGGCCAACGCCCGGCGCGAGGCGGAGATCATCCTCAAGGAAGCGCAGGCGAAGGCAAAGGAAATCGTTGACGATGCCGAGGCGCGCGCCCAGCTTGCCATGCGCGAGGCGCAGGCTCGCGTGAAGCGCACCCAGGATGAATACGAGGAGCTGAAACGGCAGGTGCAGACCTTCAAGGCGCGGGTGCGCAGCCTGTTCCTGACCCAGCTCGACCTGCTGGGTGATGTGGCGGCGGCGGAACAGGCGGCTGCCGCCGACCGGCCGGCGCACGGCACCGATCGGCCGCCGGTGGCATCCGCCCCGTCCCAGGCATCCCCGGGGGGGCCGGGTGCGGTACCGGCAGGAGACGACGACGGGCCGTGACGAGCTGATGGGTCAGGAGATGACGGCGCCGTGACCGCGGTGGGTGAGCCGGCCATGATCCCGATGGGCCGTACCCGGGAAGGGGTGGTATTCAAGCTGCGGGTGCAGCCGCACGCCCGCCGGCAGGAGGTGGCCGGCGTGCGTCAGGGTGCCCTGCTGGTGAAGGTTACCGCCCCTCCCGAGGGTGGGCGTGCCAACGAGGCTTGCCGCCGGCTGCTGGCGGACACCCTGGATGTTCCTGGCGAGCGGGTGGAAATCATCCGGGGCCACACGGCGCGCGACAAGGTGGTGCTCATCCATGGCCTGACCGTGGACGAGGTGGCGGGCCGCTTGAAGGAGTGTCTGCAGAAGTGAGCAAGGATGGAAAGTACGACCATACGCTGAATCTGCCCCGCACGGCCTTTCCCATGAAGGCCAACCTGGCGCGGCGGGAACCCGAACTGCTCAAATGGTGGCAGGAGGAAGACCTGTACGGTAAGCTGCGCGAGGCTCGCCGGGGCCGGCCCAGGTACGTCCTGCACGACGGGCCGCCTTACGCTAACGGCAGCATCCACATCGGAACCGCCCTCAACAAGATCCTCAAGGATTTCGTGGTGCGGTTTGCCTCTATGAGCGGCTACGACGCCCCGTATGTCCCCGGTTGGGACTGCCATGGCCTTCCCATTGAACTGGCTGCCCTTAAGGCTTTGGGTATCGACCACCATGAGGTTGAGCCTCTGGAACTGCGCCGCTTCTGCCGGGAGTACGCCCTCAAGTACGTGGACGTGCAGAGGCAGCAGTTCATGCGTTTGGGTGTAATCGGAGACTGGTTCCGTCCCTACCTCACCATGGACGGAGCGTACGAGGCCCGCCAGGTGGAAGTGTTCGGAGAGATGGCGCGCCGGGGTTACATCTACAGAGGGCTCAAGTCGGTGCACTGGTGCTCCGCCTGCGAAACCGCCCTGGCCGAAGCCGAGGTGGAATATCACGACCGGCAGTCGCCGTCCATCTGGGTGGCTTTCGACGTCAGCGACGGCCGGGGAGTCCTGCCGGCCGACAGCAGGGTGGTGATCTGGACCACCACCCCCTGGACCCTGCCTGCCAACGTGGCCATCGCTGTGCACCCCGAGGCCACCTACGCCCTGGTGGACACCGAGCAGGGGAAGCTGGTGCTGGCCCGGAGCCTGGTGGACGACACCTGCGCCGACTTGGGGCTGGAACGCTGGGAGGTGGTGGCCACCTTCCGGGGCCGGGATCTGGAAGGCGTGAGGTGCCGGCATCCCTTTTTCGACCGGGAGTCGGTGGTGGTGACGGCCGAGTACGTGTCCCTGGACGAGGGCACCGGGTGCGTGCACATCGCCCCCGGCCACGGTCCCGAGGACTTCGAGGTGGGCAGGCGGTACGGCCTTCCCGTCCTCTCCCCCATCGACGGCAGGGGGCGCTTCACGTCGGAGGCGGGGTGGCTGGAGGGAAAGTTCTACCGGGATGCCGACCCGGAAATCATCGCGGAACTCAGGAGACGGGGTGCCCTGCTGGGGGCAGGCACCACCCTGCACTCGTACCCGTGCTGCTGGCGCTGCAAGAATCCCCTGCTCTTCCGGGCCACCGAGCAGTGGTTCGCTTCCGTGGAGGGGTTCCGGGAGCAGGCCCTGGAAGCCATTGATCAGGTCACCTGGGTGCCGGCCTGGGGCCGGGAACGCATCCGCAACATGGTGAAGGACCGCGCCGACTGGTGCGTCTCGCGCCAGCGGGCGTGGGGGGTGCCCATCCCCATCTTCTACTGCACCTCCTGCGGGCAGCCCCTCATCACGCAGGAGACCATCGCGGCGGTGGCGGACCTCTTCCGCCGGGAAGGCTCCGATGCCTGGTTCCGGCGCGAAGCTGCTGAGATCCTGCCGGCCGGGACGTCGTGCCCGTGCGGGGGGACTGCTTTCCACAAGGAATCCGACATCATGGACGTCTGGTTCGACTCTGGGTCCAGCCACGTGGCCGTCCTGGAGGAGAGGCCCGACCTCTCCTGGCCGGCCGAGTGCTACCTGGAAGGGTCAGACCAGCACCGGGGGTGGTTCCAGGCCTCCCTGCTCACCTCCGTGGCGACCCGGGGGAAGGCGCCGTTCCGTACCGTGGTCACCCACGGCTTCGTGCTGGACGGTGAAGGCCGGGCCATGCACAAGTCGCTGGGGAACGTGATCGACCCCGCCGAAGTCACGGACAAATACGGGGCGGACGTCCTGCGCCTGTGGGTGGCGGCCTCCGACTACCGGGACGACGTGCGCATCTCGCCCGTCATCCTGGACCAGTTGGCCGAGGTGTACCGCAAGATCCGTAACACCCTGCGCTTCGTGCTGGGCAACCTGTACGACTTCCAGCCTGGCCGGGACAACGTCCCCTACGAGAACCTCCTGGAAGTTGACAGGTGGGCGCTGTACTCCCTTGCCAAGGTGGTGGAGCGGGCCACCCGGGCGTTCTCCGAGTACGAGTACCACGTGGCTCAGCAGGTCGTGCACACCTTCTGCACCGTGGACATGAGCCAGATCTATCTGGACGTGATCAAGGACCGGCTGTACTGCTCCGGTCCCACCGACCCCGGGCGGCGGGCCGCCCAGACCGTGCTGTACCAGGTGGGCCACACGCTGGTGCGCCTGCTGGCCCCCATCCTGCCCTTCACAGCGGAAGAGGTGTGGCAGCACCTACCGCGCCGGGAGGGAGAAGCCTGGAGCGTCCACCTGACCGAGTGGCCTCACCCGGATGAGGCCTGGATCGACGAGGAGCTGGGCCGGCGCTGGGAGGTCCTGCTGGCAGTGCGCGAGGTGGCCCAGAAGGCCCTGGAAGAGGCCCGCGCGGCCAAGCACATTGGGGGCTCCCTGGCCGCCGCCCTGGAAATCTGCCTGCCCACGGCCGCGCCCGCCGCTTCGCAGCCCGACCCTGGCAACAACGCTGCACGGACCCAGCCCGGCAGCCTGGTGCGGCGTTACCTGCCGGAGCTGCCCGCCCTGTTCATCGTGTCCCAGGTGGAGCTGCGGGAAGGCGAGCCCGATCCCGCGCGCTACCTGGGCTGGGCGGTCGGGGAGCGGGGACCCGCTGCCGGCGTGGGGGTGGGTGTGCTCAAAGCCGCCGGTGCGCGGTGCGAGCGCTGCTGGATTCACTCGGAAACGGTGGGCACCGACCCCGAGCACGCGGGGCTGTGTCGGCGCTGCGCCGACGTCGTCCGCCGCTGCTTCTGAACGCGCACCCTGCCCGCAATATCCTTCCTTACCGCCGATCCCGAACCGGCGGCAATGTGGAGTGTGACCGGGGGCGGCGTGAGGTGATGCCCGTGGCGAAGATCATCGGCATCCTGGGGGGCATGGGGCCGGAGGCCACCTGCGATCTTTTCCACAAGATCATCCGGGTGACGCCGCGCTTCAAGCCCGTCAGGCGGGATCAGGATCACCTGCGGGTGATTGTCGACTCAAATCCCCTGATACCGGACCGCACTGCGGCCATCCTGGCCGACGGGGAAGACCCCGTCCCGGCCCTCCAGGAAACGGCCCGCAACCTGGAGCGGGCCGGCGCGGGGCTCATAGCCATGCCCTGCAACACCGCCCATTACTTCTGGGGGGAGGTGCAGGCGGCGGTGAGCATCCCCGTGCTGCACATGATGGAAGAGGTGGCGCGCGAACTGGCCGGCACCCGGCCCGGCCCGGCGCAGGTGGGGTTGCTCGCCACCACGGGCACGGTGAAGACGGGCCTGTACCACCGCGCCCTGGAGGCCCGCGGGATCCGGGTGCTGGTGCCCGGCCCGGCCGACCAGGATGTGGTGATGGAGGCCATATCGCGGATCAAGCGGGGCGACCTGCAGGGGGCCCGTGCGCCGCTTCAGGCTGTCGGCCGCTGGTTGCAGGAGGCCGGCGCCGAAGCCATCATCGAGGGGTGTACGGAAATCCCCCTGGTGTTGCGCGACGAAGATGTGGACGTCCCCCTGGTGGATGCCACCCGGGTGCTGGCGGAGACTGCCGTCCGTGCCGCCCTTTCGGCCTGAGCCGCCCCCTTCTTGCCTGTACCGCCCGCTGGGGGTGGGCTGCCTTCTGAGCAGGGCTACTGAGTATCGCGAGGAGGATTGCCATGGGCGTTCCCGAGAGGACGCTGAGCTTGCTGGCCGGTGCCACCTGGCACGTTTGGCCGTGCGAGATGGCCATCGCCTCTTTTCCGCGGGAGGCGAGGTCCCGGGTGGTGGCGATGCTCGCCGGAGAGTCCCTGCCGGGGCCGGTGTGGTGGGGCGACGACGGTTTTGAGTTGACGGTGCTGGCGCCCCGGGAAGTCTTCGAGTCGGGGCACGGACTCGCGGGCATTTCCGGGGGGAGGGTGGAAGCCGGATGGGCCCTGGTCACCTGCCGCACGCCGCTGCCCTGGGACGTGGTGGGGTTCCTCGCCGAGGTGACGGCCCGTCTGGCACGGGCCGGGATGACCTGCGGTGCCTTCTCGGCGTTCTCCCGGGACCACCTGCTGGTGCCGTGGTCGAAAAAGGACGAGGTCCGGCAGGTCCTGGGAAATGGTGGTGCCGGGGAATGATGCGGCGCCGGATGGGCGGGGAAAGGAGCGACTACCGCGCGGCAGGCCGGAGCCGCGGCGGGGGGGTGGTACCGTGCAGGTGAACTGCACGAGGCTCGCCATGTGGCTGCGCTGTCCGTTTCAGTACTGGTGTGAGGGTCAGGCCGAGCTGCAGCCCATGGTGCGGCCCCGCCCCTACGTGGCACTGGGCTCCATTGTTCACAGTGCCCTGCGCAGGTTTTACACCCTGCCCCCCGACCAGCGCACCCCGGCCGCGCTGTTTGCCCTGTACAGGCAGGCCTGGGCGTCGAAGGCGTCCGACCCGGCGTTCGCCAGCCGGGAGGACAGGGAGCGCTGGTACCGGCAGGGTTACGACATGCTCCGGCGTTATGCCGGGCGGGCGCGACCTGCCGAAGTGAGGGTGAGGCGCCTGGAGTGCAGCATGTCCCTCGACCTGGGTGAGCACCGCGTGACGGGGAAGGTGGACCGGGTAGACGACCTGGGGGAAGGCACCCTGCGTGTGGTGGACTACAAGACGGGGCGCAGCCCGGGCAGTCTCGAAGATGACGTGGCGGCCCGCATCTACCCGCTGATGGTTTGGAAAGGGGAGGTGGAGAGTCCGCCTGCCCGTGTGGTCATGGTGTACGAGTACCTGTCCGAAGGCGAGAAGGTGGTCCGGGAACTTGCTCCGGGAGACGTGGCTGCCCTGGAAGAAGAAGTTGCCCGGCTGCTCGAGAACATCGCCGGCGATGAGATTTTCGTGCCCGGCGAGAACGAGTGGTGCCGCTCGTGCGACTTTCGGGCCCTGTGTCCGGAGGCCCCTCTGGAGGAACTCCTGATTCAATGGCGCGAAGACGCCGCCGGCAAGCTGGAAGCGCTCACGGCATCCCATCGTCTCCCGGCCCTGTGGACGCGCCTGGCCCAGATCCGCATGTTCCGGGGCGAGTACGAGGCGGCTGCGCACGCGGCGGCGCGGGCGGTCGAGGTGGGACCAGACTACGTGCTGAGTCGCCAGCAACTGGGTGTGGCCCTGGCTATCCTGGGCAGGACGGCGGAGGCCGTCCAGCATTTGAGGCGGGCGTGGGAACGGCTGCTCTCGAGCAGTGCCGGAGGCGCCCCGCCGGGAACGCGATCGCTGCGGTGGACGGATACAGGCCTGATTCTGGCCGAGGCTCTCCTGGCCCTCAGGGGCGAGGATGGGGTGTCCGAAGCGGAAGAGGTGCTGCGGCAACTGAGGCGGTGGCATTCCGAGCTGCCTCCGGCCAGCGAGGGCCGCTGGCAACGGCTCAAGGCGCGGGCGGAGCTGGAACGTGGCCCGATGAGGCCCGCGAGCTGCCCGGGGACGTCCTCACCCGAAGCTCCCGGGGCGATTCCGGGGACGAACTGTGGGGGGTAGGGGCCGTGTACCTGACCGCCGAGAAGCTGGCACCGCTGATTGCCCGTTACGGCCAACCCCGCGAGGTGCACATGAGCCAGGGCGTTTCCGGCCCCGAGATGGAGATGGTGCTGGACAGCCGCAAGGGCGGGCGGGCCCACGACGTCACCTGCTTCATCCTGGATGGAGAGGGGCGGGTGGCCGTCATCCGCAAGCACTTCCACCCCCCGGGGGTATGGCGGGCCCCCAGCGGGGGCGTGCGCCGCGACGAGGATCTGGAGGCAGGCATCAGGCGGGAGATGCGGGAGGAGACGGGCCTGGATATCTGCCTTTTGCGGTATCTGCTCAGGATTGACGTGACCTTCTTCTGCGAGGAAGGGAGCAGGCGGGAGCAACCCTGGGTAAGCCACGTCTTTGCCGCCCGGCCGGTGTCTTCTGACCCCAAGGTAGCGCTGGAACCTGAAGACCATGAGGAGATCGCGGCCGCCCGCTGGGTGACAAAGGAGGAGCTGCAGGGCCCCATCCGCGACGCCCTCCTCGCCACCGGAGGTGGTCTCTTCCGGTACCGTGTGGCGTTAACTGACCTGGCCCTCGTTGAACTGCATAAGACGGGTCTTTTGGGTGGAGATGGAGCGTAACCCGCAGGAGAGACCTCATGCGCCCAGCAGAACTCCAATGATTTTCCAGCGAAAAATTGTGCTCTTGCTTGACATCTGTCAAACAAGGGTTTGTGGCCACCCGTGTCGAAGGATCCTCAGGATGCCATATTAACGGAGCTGACGGTTCGCCCGTAACCCGGCGCAGTGGCACCCGACCCCGCAGCTGTCGCTCGCACGCCCCGGGGCCGCGCGAGGACGATAGAGAAAGTGGGGCCGGGCCGGGGGGATAGGGGGCAGGAGAGGGTGCTGGAGGGCCTGCGGATTGCGCAGTACCGGTTCGCGCTGGAGGCGCGCACACCCATCCACCTGCCCGCGTACAAGGGGGGCGTCCTCCGGGGAGCCCTGGGCACCATCCTCAAGAGAGTAAGCTGTTCCCTCAGAGACGGTCGCTGCCCGGAATGCGTGTTGCGGCCGTCCTGCCCTTACGGGGTGATATTCGAGAGCGGGCCGGGGCCTGACGCGGAACGCCTGCGCAACTTCGATCAGGTGGCCCGGCCCTTCGTGCTGCGGCCACCGGCAGACCAGCGCACGGTAGTCGATCCCGGAGAGGATCTGGAGTTCACCCTCATATTGGTGGGGCGCGCGATCGAGTACCTGCCTTACTTCATCGTGGTGTTCCGCGAACTGGGCGAAGCGGGTATTGGCCTTTGGAAAGACGGAAAGCGGGGCCGCGCCTTTCTGCGCCGGGTGACGGGGGTCAATCCCCTGACCAACCGGGAAGAGAGGGTTTTCGAGGGAGCCTGCGGCCGCGTCTACAACGTGGACCTGGTGGTGCGGGGGGAAGAGCTCGAGCGATGGTCACAGGGCCTGCCCCGCCGCGCCCTGGGCATCGAGTTCCTCACCATGACCAGGCTGCAACATGAGAGCCAGCTGGCGCGCACGCCCGAGTTCCACGTGCTGACGCGAGCCCTCCTGCGCAGGCTATCCACGCTGGCTTACTTCTACCACGGCGTGGCGGTCGATCTCGACTTCAAGGGGATTATCGCCCGGGCCGGGGAGGTGGTGACGGAGGCGCTGACCATCAGGTGGGTGAACTGGCAGCGGTACTCGGCCAGGCAGAAGGCGGCCATGGACCTGAGCGGGCTGGTGGGGAAGGTGCGCTATCGGGGGGATCTGGAGGAGTTCCTGCCACTTTTAGCGTTTGGCTGGTTGGTGCACGTGGGCAAGAACGCCACCTTCGGGCTGGGGCAGTACAGGTTTTCCGTTTGAGCGCAGTGGGGCTTTCAAGAAGCGGCCAAGCAAAGAGTACGTGATCGGTCAGGGACTGGCGTGGTCCGACGGCTGATGACGGGGTGGGTGCGCTAAACTCTACGTGCGACGCGGAAGGCGGGCCAGATGCCGCCCGCGAACGGCAGGGGGGCGGGCGGAGGCCGACCGGCAGGGGAAAGCCGGCAGCGCGGCCACGGTGGCACGGGGGTGTGGCACGTGCAGCAGGTAAAGGAGCGCAGCGTTCCGCCTGATCGCCACGTAATATGGCGGCTCCTGACGATCCACAGGTTGATCAAGGAGAAGCGTTATCCCAACACCAGAACTCTGGCCGAAGCATTGGAGTGTTCACGGCGGACGGCTGAACGGTACATAGAGAAGCTAAAGGACCTGGTGGCGGCCCAAATCGCTTACGATCCAGTGAAGCGGGGTTATTACTACGTGGGTGGCGCGCCCGAGTTGCCACCGCTGCGCCTCAGCGAAGGCGAGGCGGTGGCCATATTCCTGGCGGAAAAGCTCCTGCGCCAGTGCCGGGGCACCCCGTACGAGAAAGAAGTGTGCGGGGCGCTGCAAAAGCTGACCGCGTTGCTCCCGGACGAGGTCACCGTGGATGCACGCGACATGGTGGAGTGGATCAGCTTCGACGTGGAGCCTCTGCGGGGCGAGGAGCAACGCATAGCGCGGGTGTTCGCTGATTTGGATCGGGCCCGCGCCGAGCAGCGCACGGTGTGGATGCAGTATTACACCGCCTCGCGCGACGCCGACACGGAGCGGGAGATCGATCCCTACGGTTTCCACCTGTACGACGGGGTGTGGTACGTGATCGCGCACTGCCACCTGCGGGGCAAGGTGCTCATATTCGCCCTCGACCGTGTCGGTGAGTACCGCCTCACCGACCAAACCTTCAGGATACCGCCCGACTTCAACCTGAGGGACTACCTCTCGTGCAGCTTCCGCATCGAGCGGGGCGAACCCCGTGAGGTGGTGGTCAGGTTTGCGCCGGAACAGGCCCGCTACATCAGGGGCAAGCGCTGGCACCCGACGCAGGAGCTGGAGGAGCATGGCGACGGCTCACTGATCCTGCGGATGCGCGTGGGCGGCCTGGGTGAGGTGAAACGCTGGGTGTTGCAGTACGGCGCCGGTGCCGAGGTCCTGGCGCCGCCCGAGCTCCGCCAGATGGTGGCCGACGAGGCCGCCCGCCTCACCTCCCGCTACAGAGATGCTGTATCAGGACCTCCTTGAACTCAGATCCCAGATAGGGTGGCATCCAGGTGAGGCCCCTGGACTTGAGGGGCGGACAGACACGTGGTCGGAAGGGAAGGGGGTTGGAATGGCGCGATGCTCAAGTACACCGGGCACCCTCTGTTTGATGTAGGGGCGGCGACAATTGGGGCCATTGTCGGCAAAAGAGACCTGAGCACCATCACGGTCGAAGATCTGGAGCAGGCGGCGGACTTCCTCACGGAGCAGTATACCGTGGATCCCCTCAAGACGTTCCTGGTGGTAGCCTTTCCGAACTCCGGCTTCACCAACCCGGCTTACGCGAAGCGCCTGGACAAGCGGCTCGAGTACGCCCAGCAGGTGCTCCGGGCGTACGGGCGCGATGCGCCCAGGCTGGGTATGAAGTGCGTTTTTACGGGGGAACCGGCTGTGGCGGTGGTATTCCGGCAGCACGTACCCCTCATCACCGGCGAAGACATCATCAACTTCCACCCAGGGGGGAACCCGGGCTTGCCGGTGTCAGGGGAAGCCCTGCTCTGCATCCAGGCCCTGCCCCTGGGGTGTGCCAAGTGCAGCGGACGCCTTCTCGCCGTCCACTCCGACAACCCTGACCTGACTTATGAATTCGCGGAGAAGTTTCTTCGGATGAACATGTCGGCCATCAGCATGGCGCGGGCGGCAGGTAGCACGAAGATGCCAGAGGCCAAGGCGCGAGCAGGGACCCTGCTAATCGATACCCTTCTGCAACTGGAGCAGGCGCGCGTGGAGCAGAGCAGAGGGTCGGACTATGAGGGCGGGCAGCCATGTTCTCTCACGGCTTATCACCTCACCAACAGCGGCCAGTCAAACCCGCTTGACCCGCGCAACCCGCCTCTCCAGATCTACCATCTCCCCCTGGAAATGATGTCGTTCCTGCGTACGGTGGTCGGCGCCGAGTACCGGCATGAGTGGAACGACATTGCCAGCCGGGCGTGGGAGATTCCCAAGCCCAGGAAGCGGAAGAAGGGTGAGGCTGAGCCCGACGAGGATGGGGGGCCGCGCCGCAACTTCTTGTATGAAGACCTGCTGAAACTACCCGACAACGCGCGGTATTTTCTGCGCACGTACTTCCTGCGTACGGCCGTACGATGGGCCAGGGGGGATGAAAGCGACCCGCGTTGCACTTACTCGCTGCGCGAAGAGGCTGACCTGGTATCCTGGAAGCTGACTGACCTTTTCCTGAGGAAGGTGATGAACGTGGATAGGCACCGTGTTGAGCAGATCCGTGCCCTGGGCGACCGGTTGGCGGACTACGTCAGCACGCAGAACGACAAGGGGTTCTTCCGCAATTTCTTCACGCTGAACAACTACGGCTATTTCCGGGCAGAACTGCTTAAGGCGGACGCCAACGAGGTCCGCAGGGGGCAACCCCCGTTGATCACGTTCGATCAGTTCATCGCGATCTTCGAGGAGGGTGACGAGATCGCGCGACCCGACTGGAAACTGGCCCGGGACCTGGTGCTCATCCGCATGGTGGAACAACTGCACCACCGCGGATGGTTAGCCAAGAACAGGGAGGTGGTGCCGGAGATAACTGTCGAAGCCGCAGCGGAGGGCGCGGGTTCGGAAGGCGAGGAACAGGCCTGAGCACGTTTGGAAGGGAAGAGTGAGCGACATAGGAAGGAGCGTGAAGGGATGTCCTTTGTCACCGGACTCCTGCTCATCGACGCGCCTGCGTCGGCGCTCAACAACCTGGGCCAGATCCCGGGGGCCAGAACCGACAACACCGTCGGGGTGAAAGTCATCAAGGCCAGAGACGGTGCGTATCCTTACGTTTCCGCCCAGGCGTTCCGGTACTGGCTGCGCATGACGCTGCAGAACGGGAACTTCGGCTGGAAGGCAGCTCCCATTTTCCGTGAGGAGAAGGTGGCATACACCGATGCCAACCCCATCGAGTGGTGGGACGACGACCTCTTTGGTTACATGAGGGCTCCCTCGACCAAGGCCTCTGCCCAGAAACAGCGGGAACAGGACGAGAGTCGGGCGATGGAGACCCCCACCCGTGACACGGTTACCCGGGCCTCCCCCTTCCGGGTGAGCACCCTGGTGTCCATCGCACCGGTAACCATCACCGACGACTTCGGCGTCATGGCCCGCCACGAGGGTGACCCTGTGCCGCACGAGCACCAGTTCTACCGGACTACTCTCAAGGGGCTCTTCTCCCTGGACCTGCGCGCTTCAGGCACCTTCTGGTACCGTAACAAGACGGGTTTCCGCAACCTGGATGAAGAGCGAAAGCAGAGAGCTGAGGCCAAGGGATTGGAGCACCTGGAGAAAGAAAAGGCGTATCGACTTCCCTTCGACGAGCGGGTGCAGCGGGTGGCGGCGCTGTTCGAGGGCCTCGCTCAACTCGAGGGGGGTGCCAAGCAGACCCTGCATTACACCGACGTTTCGCCCGTTGTTACCATCATGGCGGTGACCAGGGGAGGCAACCACATCTTCGGTCACGTGGTGGGAGCCACGACCAGAGGCCTTCCGGAGATCCGCGTTGAGGCCCTGGAGGAGGTACTGACGGTCTTCGCCGACGACATACTCTCTCCCGTCTACGTCGGTTGGGTGCGTGGTTACATGGACGAAGAGAGGACCAAGCTGGAGGCGTTTGCAGATACGCCGAAGGGCAGGGTGATCCGTGTGATGCATCCGCGGGAGGCATTTGGCGCGCTCGTGGATGACCTGAGGCGACCGGAGAACCACGAGTGGCTCGACTGAAGGCGGCGGTTGCCTTGAGCAGGAAAGTTCTGAAGGTAGTGGCGGAGGGGATCACGACTTCCTTTCGCTACCCGCATTTCATGCACGGGGTCCAGCCCACCTTCGACATGCCGCCCCCTGCCACCATTTACGGGCACATCTGCAGCGCCCTCGGAAAATGGGTTGACCCCGCTGGTGTCGAATTCGCCTACCATTTCACGTACGTGCGCCGGGTGGATGAGGTGGAGCACACGCACATGGTGGCGGCTTCAAGCGGCAAGCTCCCGGGCACACAACTCCCGAAGGTGCTGGAGGGAGCCGTCAATCCCTTCAAGCGGGCCGTGCTGTTCGGGCCGCGGCTGGTGCTGTACATCAACCGGCCGGAATGGGAGGGGTCTTTCCGGAGCCCCCGGTATGCAGTGGTCTTGGGACGTTCGCAGGACCTCTTCACGTACACGGCCATCACCGTGGTGGAACTCGTCCGGGCGCCAAGGGCTTACTTCGAACATACCCTGGCCCCCTACGACCTCGGGAGGCGTATCGCCCGGGGGGTCGCGGTGCTGATGCCGCGGTTCCTGGACTACTCCAGCGGGAGGACCCCGCACTTCGAACGATACGTGATGGTGACCCGCCGCTTCACGAGTGAGGAGTTGCTACAGCCCGAGGGATCGCAGGGCGAGATGTTCTGGGTCGACCCCACGTCGCCGGAAGTGGATGGCGCTCATCTGGGCCTGTTCTTCCATTCCTTTGTGGATGCGCCAGAGGAGCGGACCAGCCCGGCGGGGGTGACGTTGCCCGACTGAGCGACCACCCGAGGGTGGAGGCCTCGCACCGGCATCCTTGCCGTGGGTTTCGGAAAGGCGGTGGTGACCGCGGATCTGCTGTGGCCCGATTGGCTCGATGACATATGGGCCAAGAGTCCCGCCCCCGGCCAGTCAAAGGGGGAGAGCCTGGCCCAGCATACCTGGGGAGTCCTGAGCCGACTCATAGACATGCTCAGGCTGAGGCCGGCGCTGGGTGCTTCGCAGGGGTTTCCCGGGCTGCCGCGGTGTATGTTCTGGGCTTGCTTCCTCCATGACTGGGGCAAGGCGGCCAGGGGCTTTCAGGTCTCGTTGCGTAATGGCCCCCGGTGGCGCTACCGTCACGAGATCGTGTCGCTGGTGTTCGTGGATTGGATCGCCCCGTGTCTGCCAGAAGATGAGAGGCGATGGGTGGCCGCCGCCATCGCCTCTCACCACCGCGACCGCGACGACATCGAGCTTCTCTATCCGGTAATGGAGGACCCGGAAGAAGACCCACTGCGGGTTCCGCTCTCGGAACTGGAGCCGGAAACGTTGCTGGGGCTGCACCGTTGGCTGGTCGATTGTGTTCCCTCCTGGGTGGAGCGCCTTGACGCGACCGGCCTGGGGATAGATGTTTCCCGAGTGCCGGATGCACGGGCAGCGATAGAAGCCATAACCCGCAGCGGGTTGGCCCGAGCCAGGCGATGGCTGGGGGAGTACCGGCGCTTGAGCAAGGAACTCGATCGCGATACGGGGGGCGGCCTGCCGGTCGCCGCCATAGCGCTGCGCGGGCATATGACGACCTCCGACTACACCGCTTCCGCCCACACCGGCGATTTGCCGGCTCCCGTCCTGGGCCGGGGCGATATCTGCAAGCGGCTTGAGCTCGTCAGGGAGCAGATGTATCGGCATCAGACCTGCAGCCTGGAAACGGAAGGCTCGGCCATCCTGGTCGCTCCTACTGGCAGCGGTAAGACCGAGTCGGCGTTGCTCTGGGCCCACGGGCAGGCGGCGCGGGGAGCAGGTGGGGTCGGCCGGCGCTGGATAGTGGGGTGTCCCCGCCTTTTCTACATGCTGCCTTACCAGGCCAGCATGAACGCCATGTACGACCGGTTGCAGAGATCCTTTCCCGGGCAGGTGGGGCTCGAGCACAGTCGCAGCGCCCTTGCCCTCTACCGCAGCCTGCTGGATCAGGAGTATTCCCCTGCGGCGGCGGCGCGCATGGCGCGCTGGGAGCGGAACCTGGCCCAACTCCATTACTACCCCATGAGGGTGTTGAGCCCGTACCAGATGTTGAAAGGTCCTTTTCGTCTCAAGGGTTATGAAGCACTGCTGACCGATTTCCTCAACGCTTTGTGCGTACTGGATGAGATCCACGCCTATGAACCCGGTCGGCTGGCGCTCATCCTGGCCACGGTCGGTTACCTCGCGCGGCACTATGGTACCCGGTTCTTCGTCATGTCGGCCACCCTGCCCGAACTCGTTGCGGCCCGGGTCAAGGAGGTGCTGGGTGAGTGCGCGACGCTGCGCGCCACGCCCGAACTGTTCGCCCGGTTCCGCAGGCACCGTCTACACCTGGAGGACGGGGACCTTCTCGAGGAGGGGTTGCCGGAAGTCGAGCGGATCGCCCGGGAAGGGCAATCGGTGCTGGCCTGCTGCAACACCGTCAGGCGCGCGCAGCTGGCCTACGAGATGCTCCGCGACAGGTTGGCAGGTGTGGTGCCAGTGGTCCTGCTGCACGGTCGGTTCAACGGACGTGACCGCCTGGACAAGGAGCGAACGGTGCGCCGTTGCACCGGTGCGAAGTCACAAGAGCGCCGTCCTATCGTGCTGGTCGCGACCCAGGTCGTGGAGGTAAGCCTCGACATCGACCTCGACGTCCTGTACACCGACCCTGCTCCTCTGGAAGCCCTGGTGCAGCGGTTCGGCCGCATCAATCGCAGGGGAAAAGCGTCCAACCTCGCGCCCCTGCACGTATTCACGCGCCCGGACGATGGCCAGCATGTCTATCACGCGGATCTGGTCAGGGCGGCGCTGCGAGTACTACAGCGCAGCGACGGGCAGGCCATCGACGAGGAGGCCGTATCGGACTGGTTGAACCAGGTGTACGCCGGGGACATCGGAGCCTCCTGGACAAAGGAGTACCAGACGAGCTACGGACAGTTCGTGCGCGGCCCGATTGCCGGGCTGAGGCCCTTCCAATCGGACGACGCCCTGGAGGAACAGTTCTACCAGGCTTTCGACGGGGTTGAGGTGCTACCAGCCGAGCTGGAACCTGAGTTCAGCAGGCTTATGGATGAAGAGCCCCTGAAAGCCACGGAGTTGCTGGTTCCCATGGCTTTCGGCCAGTTCGCTAGCCTGCGGTCACGCGGCAAGGTTGTCGACGCGGGGGACCGTCCTAAAGGATGGCCGAGGGTGGTGGAAGTCGAATACAGCAGTGAGCAGGGGTTAAGGATCGCCCAGTGAGTGCCGTCATGCTGTGGCGGAGGGAGCCCGATGCTAGAGGTGGTGGGACATGCTATGGTTTATAGGGGGAGGGCTGGCGGCTCCGCGCCCCCTGAGGTGGGACGGTGGTGAAGGGGGAGAGCCAGGGTGCCTGGTACCAGGGGCAGATCAGGTGACGGGACGATCCCCGACGGAGCGGGATCTGATTTGGGCGATGCCCGCGAGTTGAACGAGCAACTGCGAAGGCTGGCGGAGGACTATGCTCTGGTTGCGAGAGAGGTGCTTGGGGACAATCTGACGTCCGTTGTACTCTTCGGATCTGTGGCCCGGGGCGAGGCAGGTCCCGGCTCGGATATCGACCTGCTCGTGGTATGTCGGGAATTGCCGACAGGTGCGTTTCGGCGACGTCGTCTGGTGGAGCCGATAGGTGAGCAGCTCCGGGTGGGTCTGCGCCGACTGTGGGAGCGCGGAGTCTACACTGAGTTCACAGAAGTGCTCCGGAGCGAGGAGGAAGCCGCCCGTTTTCATCCTCTGTATCTCAATATGGCGTACGAAGCGATCTTGCTTTACGACCGGGATGGGTTTTTCGCTTCGCTGCTGGCGGGACTGCGCGAATGACTGGCGGCGATGGGGGCGAAACGGCGGCGATGTGGAACTCGCGCTCAAGGGAGCTGATCTGGGAAGGTCTAGATGTGCCCCGCGTGCATGACGTCGGGCCTGTCCTGCAACACCACAAGGAGCGCTTTCCCGCACACTTCCAGACCGCCATCGGGAAGCTGGCCTCGATCTCCCGGGTGTTATGGGCTGAGCGTGAACAGCTTCTACGGGGATGAGCAGAGCGATGTGCCGCCAGAAATGCTGTACACGGCTGAAGATGCTGACGAAGCAATTGAGAAGGCTCGGGTGGTGCTCGATGCGTGTCGTAGGTTGGTAGAGGGCTGCAACTGCGGTGGTGGCGAGGACAGGTGGAGCAGCATGTGATTGTGGATCAATACGGGGCGTTCGTGGGGAAGAAGTCGGAGCGCCTGGTGGTCAGGAAGGACAAGGAGGTACTGGTGGAGGTTCCTTTCGCCAGCCTCGAGCAGGTGACCATCGCCTCGGGCGGGGTGAGCGTTTCCAGCGATGTCATCCGCGAGTGCGTGGAGCAGGGTATCCAGATCAACTTCCTCTCCGGCTCGGGGAAACCCTACGCCAAGATCACCTCGCCGCACCTTTCCGGCATGGTGATAACCCGCCGGGAGCAGCTCCTGGCCTACTACGATGAGCGGGGCCTCTACCTGGCCAGGGCCTTCGTGGAGGCGAAGATACGCAACCAGATCAACGTCCTCAAGTACTTCGCCAAGCACCGCCGGAGCGCCGACGCCGCCCTGCACCGCCGGCTTTATGAGGCGGCCGAGAAGATGGAGGCCATCAGGGGCGAACTCCACGACCTGGCTGGCAGCAGGGTGGACGACGTGCGGGGGCAGATGATGTCCATCGAGGGCCGGGGCGCGGACGTGTACTGGCAGATGGTGGGCGAGGTCATCCTGGGCAGGGTCGAGTTCGTGGGCCGGGAGCGGCGGGGTGCCACCGATCCCTTCAACTCCATGCTCAACTACGGCTACGGCATCCTGTACCAGCAGGCCTCCGGTGCCCTGCTGCTGGCCGGGCTGGAGCCATACGGGGGATTCCTGCACGCCGACCGCTCCGGCAAGCCCAGCCTGGTCCTCGACTTCGTGGAAGAGTTCCGGGCCCAGGTGGTGGACCGCACCATCATCGCCATGATCACCCGCGGTTTCGAGCCCCAGATGGAAGAGGGCCGCCTTACCCAGCCCACCCGCAGGGAGGTGGCCGACCGTGTTCTGGAGAGACTGGAGTCCACCGAGCGTTACGAGGGCGAGAAGCACAAGGTGAAGACCATCATACAGAGGCAGGCACGGCACCTGGCCACCTTCCTGCGGCGGGAGGGCAACTACCGGCCCTTCGTGGCGAGTTGGTGATGGAGTAGTGCCCGGCGTAGGCGGCGTCACACCGGTACCGGCGTGGCGCGGAATGACTGGACGAAGCGGCGGACGGAGGGGCACGGGCCGACTCGGGTAGCGGGGGGATGGCGGTGCAGACCTTGGTGATATACGACATCGTGGACGACCGGCTGCGCACAAAGATCTCGGAGACCTGCAAGGACTACGGGCTGCAGCGCATCCAGTACAGCGCTTTCCTCGGCGACCTCAACCGGAACCGGCGGGAGGAATTGCAACAGAGACTCAAGCGACTCCTGGGCAAGAAAGAAGGGAACATCCAGATCTACCCTCTCTGCGACAAGGACGTGGCGCTGCGGGTGGAGATCCAGTACAAGCCTCCTCCCCCTCGGGAGTGACGGGGGCTGACGAACGTGGAGCAGGATGAAGGCGCGCGGGTGCTGCCCCTCCGGGTGAGCGACATCAAGCAGTACATGTACTGTCCGCGGGTGGTGTACTACCAGTACGTGTTGCCGGTGGAGCGGAAGGTGACCCACAAGATGGAGCACGGCCAACTGGAGCACCTCGAACTGGACCGTCTGGAGAAGCGACGGAAGCTGGTTGAGTACGGGCTGGACGAGGGGGAACGCCGCTTCCAAGTGCACCTGCACTCCGATCGCTTGGGCCTGACCGGCATCCTTGACCTGCTGCTCGTCACCCCCCGCGGTTACTTCCCCGTGGAGTTCAAGTACTCCACACGGGACCCGGCCCTGAACCACAAGTACCAGCTCACCGCCTACGCTGTCTTGGTCGAGGAGCAGTTCGGCCGGCCCGTGCGGACGGGGTTCCTCTACATGTCTCCCGGCAAGCGCATCCAGCCGGTTGACATCACCGAGAACATGCGCATTCACCTGCGCCGGATGATGGGGGCCATCCGCCGGATGGTCGCCGAGGAAAGGGTGCCCGCCCGTACGCGGTCCGGCGCCCGTTGCCGCGACTGCGAGTACCGCCGCTTTTGCGGCGATGTGCTGTGATGGGCCACCCCCACACGGGCGAGCTGATCCCGGGGAGTCCTGGATGATGCAGAAGTGGGGCGTGGCCAACGGATGAGTGGGGCGCGCCGGACGGCGGTGCTCCGATGGGGGAGAGAGCGACATGTACTTCCTTACCGAAGAGGAGCGCAAGCGCCTGCTCAAGGGTCTCATCCCCAAGTCACGGCAGAACGAGGTGAACGAGGATCTGCGGGGCTGGAACTGGCACCGGCCGCCCCTCGAACCCCTCTATGACGTCAAGCTGGCTCTCTATGAGGTGGCCTCCCGGTACTGCCCCACCGGCCGCGACCTCTTCCTGCGCCGGGTGCACAAGGTGAAGCCCCCTCCCAACAAGGCCATGGTCCTGGGCTCCGTCTTCCACGACACCCTGGTCACCATCATGGTCCGGGCCAAGAAACTGATCTACGAGAAGGGGGTGGCCGGTTACCAGGAAATCGTGCAGGCCCTGAGGGAGCCCGATCTCGCGCCCCTGGAGCGGCACCGGGCATCACTGGGAGACGAGGGGTTCGAGGAGGCCATGCGCCGGTGCCGCATCATCTGGGAGTTCGAGGCGGCCCGCATCATCGCCCGCGTCCAGGAGTACCTGGCCAAGCAGCCCCACATCGGTGAGGACTCGCTGGTCTCCCTGGCCATCCCGGTGGTGGTGGAACAGAAACTGGACGGCTCCTTCCTGGGCCTCAGCGCCAACCTGAGCGCGGATGCCTTCACCTTCTCCGAACCCATGGTGCTGGACCTCAAGTTCGGAGAGCGTCGGCCGTTTCACCGGCTCACCACCGCGGGTTACGCCCTCGTGATGGAGGCTCTGCACGAGTATCCCATCAACGTGGGGTGCCTCATTTATGCCGAGTTCCGCGAAGACCGCCTGGTGATCAGCAAGGACTTCCACCTCATCGACGACGAGGTAAGGCAGTGGTTTATCGAGGAGCGGGACGAAAAGATGCGCATGATCGCCGAGGAGATCGACCCCGGCCGCGCCGACGATTGCCGTCCCGCCTGCCCGTACCATGCGACATGCTGGCCCTCGGACGGCCGCAGTCCTGGCCCTCGCCCCCGACGCCCCGGCCCGTGAGCGGTGCCGCACCCCGGGGTGGTGCCAGCACCCCGGAGCGATTCCTGCGCCCCATCAATTACCTGGACAGGCAACCGGCGGAACGTGTATGATTCCTACGGTCAGTGGATGCAGCGATTCCCGTACTAGCCTGCGCTCCCGCAGCGGCAATCCCTCCGCCAGGTCAACTGATCCTTGACAAGTGACTCCTTGTGGTGGCGGACCGGGCCAAACGCGGCGCACAGCATTCCACCCACCATGCCCGGTCCGCTACCCCCGACCTTACGCAGCGGGCTGATTGCAAGGGACGAGGAAACCGCGCCATACCATGGACTGCTGGTACCGGTCATGCCCCGGGGCCCTGGCGGTGGCCATGTAAGACGCTGCATGGATATGCGCCGCCCGAAGATGTGCCACGCCGGTCCCCTGCATGAGACTGGGTTGCCCCGAGCTATCGTACGTCGTCGCGTGTGACTCCTTGCGCTGCAGGCAATTATGCCGCTGCCGCCGTTTCGAAGATGACCGGGGTTTTGACGCAATCAGTCGCACTTCGGGCCAGACCCCCGTGCCTGTGTGCTGCGTATGGCACCGACCCCTTGCAGGAAAAGGCCCTGCCCGTGCCGACTACATCTCCACCAACGCCAACCCGGACGTAGACGGGACTGAAAGAACTCGATGGCGCTGATGTTGCCCTCGATCCGGTTGACCACCAACGCCAACCCGGACGTAGACGGGACTGAAAGGTCCAGGATCGCCGGCACCATAACCCCGCCGGTCGCCCACCAACGCCAACCCGGACGTAGACGGGACTGAAAGCGATGCGCTGCGGCAGCGCGTCTTTAAGCTCGTCCACCACCAACGCCAACCCGGACGTAGACGGGACTGAAAGTTTGCCTCCCGCTACTGAAAAAGGCGGCTAAGATAGCCACCAACGCCAACCCGGACGTAGACGGGACTGAAAGCGGCACAGCTGCGGAAGCAGGCCGCTAAGTACGCGGACCACCAACGCCAACCCGGACGTAGACGGGACTGAAAGACCAGGACTCGCTACTGAGTGGCCCGTAAAGTAGCACCACCAACGCCAACCCGGACGTAGACGGGACTGAAAGCGCCAGTACCACCCATTGAGGGGGCACCGCCTCCTGCCACCAACGCCAACCCGGACGTAGACGGGACTGAAAGTGGGGTGGCTCGGGAATGCGGCCGAACCGCTCGCACCACCAACGCCAACCCGGACGTAGACGGGACTGAAAGTCCACGCCGACGCCAGCTCCAACCCGGCGACCCGGGGACCACCAACGCCAACCCGGACGTAGACGGGACTGAAAGACATATGACACGATCCCCTGGGTCACCGTCCCAGCAACCACCAACGCCAACCCGGACGTAGACGGGACTGAAAGCACCACCATGGTGATCGCGAGTAGGACGACCCCGACCCACCAACGCCAACCCGGACGTAGACGGGACTGAAAGTCCGCGTGCTCACTGGATCTGCGGCGGAAGCGGATAACCACCAACGCCAACCCGGACGTAGACGGGACTGAAAGCCACGTTTTCCGCCCGGGCATGGGGCAGCAGGCCGTCCACCAACGCCAACCCGGACGTAGACGGGACTGAAAGGCGCAGCGCTTCCACCGCCAGCGGCGTAAGCTCCACCACCAACGCCAACCCGGACGTAGACGGGACTGAAAGCCCGAAACGAGTTTAACCATGTCCATCACCCCGCTTTCCACCAACGCCAACCCGGACGTAGACGGGACTGAAAGACTGGCGCTGACCAAGTGGCAATGTAACTCTGGAACCACCAACGCCAACCCGGACGTAGACGGGACTGAAAGGTAGCAACTGCGATTGACGCCCTTTTGAGGGGTATGGCCACCAACGCCAACCCGGACGTAGACGGGACTGAAAGATCTTCGCCCGCATAAGCTCGAACCGGGCGTTGATGACCACCAACGCCAACCCGGACGTAGACGGGACTGAAAGGGTATTCACCGACCGTGATCAAGCCGGGCGAATCCAACCACCAACGCCAACCCGGACGTAGACGGGACTGAAAGGATTCTGCGGCCCCTGGGTACCAGGCCCTCCCATGCCCACCAACGCCAACCCGGACGTAGACGGGACTGAAAGCCTACGGGAGAACCCAGAGGCGTGGGCGACCTCCCCACCACCAACGCCAACCCGGACGTAGACGGGACTGAAAGCGGTTGGGGCGCTTGTGTTTTCGGACGGAGGTGGTCCCACCAACGCCAACCCGGACGTAGACGGGACTGAAAGTCCACCTTGTCTACGTCCATTCCCGCAATCTTCACCCACCACCAACGCCAACCCGGACGTAGACGGGACTGAAAGGAAAAATGGTTGGGGTTTGCCTCCCGCTTAAGGTTGGGTCCACCAACGCCAACCCGGACGTAGACGGGACTGAAAGTCAAACACAACTATGAGCAGAAGGTCGAGACCCGGGACCACCAACGCCAACCCGGACGTAGACGGGACTGAAAGTCCACCCGCACGGACCTGGGCGGGAGCCTGCGCAGCCCACCAACGCCAACCCGGACGTAGACGGGACTGAAAGTTCTCTCCTTAGCTTGCCGCACAGATACCGTCACAGCACCACCAACGCCAACCCGGACGTAGACGGGACTGAAAGACGATGGTGGACGCCATGCTGGGCGTCCTTCTTCTTACCACCAACGCCAACCCGGACGTAGACGGGACTGAAAGAGTCTCACCACTTCATCGGCATACAGGCCCAGCAGTTCCACCAACGCCAACCCGGACGTAGACGGGACTGAAAGCGCCGATGGACGTGAGGCGGGCGATCTGCGTCCAGGTGGCCCACCAACGCCAACCCGGACGTAGACGGGACTGAAAGAGCAGGAGAACCGCTGGATCGACCTGTCCCTGTGGGACCACCAACGCCAACCCGGACGTAGACGGGACTGAAAGCGAGGAGGAAAACGTGGAGTTTCCTCCACCCCACCGCCACCAACGCCAACCCGGACGTAGACGGGACTGAAAGGATACCGACCGTCCTCATCAACCCGCCGACCCCCGCCACCAACGCCAACCCGGACGTAGACGGGACTGAAAGCACCAAACCTACCTGGCTTCTTCTGCGCCATCCCGTACCACCAACGCCAACCCGGACGTAGACGGGACTGAAAGAATACGTATCCTAGTGCGGCAGACAGCAATGCAACCACCACCAACGCCAACCCGGACGTAGACGGGACTGAAAGTTCGGTGCCGGTTGCGGCACCACTGGACTTGCCAGACCACCAACGCCAACCCGGACGTAGACGGGACTGAAAGACCCAGCTCGACGTGACAGCCGGAGCCTGCTACGTCCCACCAACGCCAACCCGGACGTAGACGGGACTGAAAGATACAGCCTGCTGACTATACCGATACCACCCAACCTCCACCAACGCCAACCCGGACGTAGACGGGACTGAAAGTCCGTGAACTCCTTTCCGAGCTTTACCTGGAGCGCCACCAACGCCAACCCGGACGTAGACGGGACTGAAAGCTTCCACAGCGCCCGCTCGTGCTCCAGGCCGCGCCACCACCAACGCCAACCCGGACGTAGACGGGACTGAAAGCTTCCACAGCGCCCGCTCGTGCTCCAGGCCGCGCCACCACCAACGCCAACCCGGACGTAGACGGGACTGAAAGAGCCACAGGCGACATCC